>JANXAP010000007.1 GCA_025062275.1 Dehalococcoidia bacterium | reverse complement strand
GAGGCCCTGTGGCCTCGGCCCTCGTCGCCTGGCGGGAGCGCCTGGCGACAGCCCTGGAGCGTTCGCTGCCCGAACCGGAGGCATCCCTATCGCAGGGGGTGTTGCTGGGCCGACGGGCGGCGCTGCCTGCCGATCTCAGGGCGGCCATGGACGCGGCTGGCCTTTCGCACCTGTTGGCCGTTTCGGGGCAGAACGTGGCGCTGCTGGCCGGCCTGGTCGTGGGCGGTTTCTCCTGGGCGCTGGGCAGGCGGTGGGCGGGCCTCCTGGCCCTGGTGGCCATCGCCGTCTATGCCTTGCTGGTGGGTGGTCAGCCGCCGGTGGTGAGGGCCACGGTCATGGCGGGCCTCTACCTGTTCGCCCGCATGCTGGGGAGGCCCGGCGGCGGTCTCCAGCCGTTGCTGCTGGCTGCCGCCCTCATGGTGGCCCTCGACCCACGGGTGGTCCAGGACCTGTCCTTCCAGCTCAGCTTCGCGTCCACCCTGGGGCTGGTAGTCCTCTCGCCGTCCCTGGCGGCCTGGGGCGAGGCGTGGCTGGCCCGGCTGGGGACGGCCGCCCATGCCCTGCTGCGGCCTGCCGTCGAGGTGCTGGCCCTCACAGTCGCGGCTGTGGCGCTGGTGCTGCCCATCACGGCCTTGGCCTTCGGGAGGGCCTCGCTGGCAGCGCCTCTTGCCAACCTGGCCGGGGCCCCGGCCTTCGTTGCCTCCCTGGTGGGGTCGGCGACGGTGGCGCTGGCGGGCGCCCTCTGGCCCTCGGCGGGAGACTGGCTGTGGCCGCTGGCCTGGGCGCCCGCCACCTACCTGATGGCGGTGGCCAGGGCCTTCGGCTCGCTGCCGATGGCCTCCCTCTCCCTGGAGGGGGTCGGTCTGGCCCATGCCGTCGCCTACTATGCCCTCCTGGCCCTCGGGGCCTGGGGCCTGTCTCGCTGGCGGCCGGAGGTACCCCAGCGACCACCCCTGCCGGCCTGGGCGCTGACGATGGCCCTCATGGCACCGCTGACGGCGCTGGTCCTCTGGCTGGCTGCCGCCCAGGCAGGCACTACGGGCCAGTTGCGGGTGACCTTTCTGGACGTCGGCGAGGGCAACGCTGTGCTGGTGACGACTCCCGCCGGTCGGCGCGTCCTCATCGACGGGGGGTCCGATAGCGAGGCAGTGGCCGCCGCCCTCTCGCGCCACCTGCGGCCTTGGGAGAGGCGCATCGACCTGGTGGTGCTGACCTACCCCCGGGCAGGCCGACTGGCTGGCCTGGTGGGGGTGCTGGAGCGCTACGAGGTGCCACAGGTGCTGGTGCCACCGGTGGGCGTCGGCACGGCCCTCTTCCGTGCCTGGCAGGACGCCCTCTGGCGCGAGGGCGCCGAGGTGCTATACGGCACAGAGGGACTGCGGCTGGCCCTGGACGGTGCAGTGCTGGAGGTGCTTTCGCCCGAGGCTCCTCCCCTGACGACGCCGAACGACCCGCGGCCCTGGGCGTTGGTGTTGCGTCTGGAGCTGGGGCAGGTGTCTTTCCTTTTGCCGTCGGACGCGCCGGTACGGTTGCAGGAGTCGCTCGTAGCCGAGCGTGCGCCGGTGGCGGCCTCGGTGCTGGCCCTGCCCGGCAACGGCGCGCGGGGGTCCATCTCGCCTCTGCTCTTGGGAGCCGTGTCGCCGTCGGCGACGGCGCTGTCGGTGGGCGAGGGCAACCGCTACGGACACCCTTCGGCAGAGGTGCTGGGAATGGTCTCCGGGCTGCCCCTGTTTCGCACCGACGTCCACGGGGACGTGACCTTCGAGACCGATGGGGCGCGCCTGTGGGCGCGCCCGCAAAAGGCGCCGCGCTGAGTCGGGCACCCATCTCCTCTGGTGGGTAGTCTCCACTAGTATTGACAGCTTAGATGCCGTGTGCTATGTTGTGGGCGGAGATCCCCCCTGTCTCTGACCGGGACAGGGCGCGAGGCCGCCGCCTCAGGTGGCGGCCTCAGCATATAGATGATTGCAAGACCACGGGCCTACGCCTACGTAGATGGCTTCAACCTCTACTATGGTCTGCTGAGGCGCCACCGGCCCGAAGGCCAGCTGCACCTCAAGTGGCTCGACATCCCCCGCTGGTTACGGCTCGTCGCCAAGGACGTGGATTTGCTGCACGTCCGTTACTTCACCGCTCGCGTGACCTCCCCACCCCATGATCCCGGCCGGTCCGAGCGCCAGGATCGCTACCTGCGGGCTCTAGCCACCCTACCCGAGGTGACCATCCATTTCGGGCACTTCCTAGAGAAGACATCAGTGGCACCTCTAGCGGACTCCTGGCCCCACCGTCCCCGGTTCGTCAAGGTGAAGGTGCCAGAGGAAAAAAAGGCTCCGACGTCAACCTGGCCATCTTCCTCCTGGTAGACGCCATGGATGACCTGTATGATGTCGCTCTCGTCGTCTCTAACGACTCTGACTTGGCGGGAGCGATCGAGCAGGTGAGGCGCAGATTCGGCAAGCAGGTGTGGGTCTTGAGTCCGCACAAACGCGTCAGCTATGCGCTCAGGCAGGTGGCTGCCAAGTACACCGAGCTTCGAGTGGGTCCAGCGGCCGTTTGTCAGCTGCCCGATGTGGTGCGGGATGCCCGCGGTAACGAGATTATGCGCCCCGCGACCTGGTAGAATTGTCTCGAGTTCGCCTGCTCCTATGATTCGCAGCGACGGCCGAAGGCCCCAGCAGTTGCGTCCCCTGTCCTTCCGGACGGGCGTCCTGGACTTCGCCGAGGGCTCCTGCCTGGTGGAGATGGGGCGCACCCGCGTCCTCTGCGCCGCCACCGTCGAGGCCCGCGCTCCCCAGTTCGCCCGCGAGGCCGGCACCGGCTGGATCACCGCCGAATACGGCATGCTGCCCCGCTCCACCCTCCAGCGCACCCCCCGCGAACGGGGCGCCGCCAGCGGCCGCACCTACGAGATCCAGCGCCTCATCGGCCGCTCCCTGCGGGCCGTCGCCCAACTGGACCTGCTGGGCGAGCGCACCGTCGTGCTGGACTGCGATGTCCTCCAGGCCGATGGCGGCACCCGTACCGCCGCCATCAACGGTGGCTTCGTGGCCCTGGCATTGGCGCTGCAGCGCCTGTCGCAGACGGGGGAGCTGACGTCGCTCCCGTTGCGCGACCAGGTGGCGGCGGTGAGCGTGGGCATCGTGGATGGGGTGCCCATGCTGGACCTGTGCTACGAAGAGGACGTGCGTGCCCAGGTAGACATGAACGTGGTCATGACCGGCAGCGGCGAGCTGGTGGAGGTGCAGGGCACCGCCGAAGGCCATCCTTTCCCCCGCAGCGCCCTGGACCAGCTCCTCGACCTGGCCTGGCAGGGCATCCGGGAGATACTGGCCGCCCAGCGCAAGGCGCTGGACGAGGCCGGCGTCGTCCTTCCCGCCTAGACGTATTCGCCCAGGAAGGTTCCCCCCAGGATGTGCACGTGGGCGTGCTCCTGGGACTGCATGGCGTCGAAGCCGAAGTTGGAGAGCAGGCGGAAGCCGTTGGGACAGAACTTGCGCCCCATCTCCACCGCCACCCGGCCCACGCGACCCATGTCCCGCCACAGCTCCTCCTGGGTCATGTGGGCCTTGGGGATGGCCAAGAGCATCACCGGCACCCAGCGCAGACGGTTGCGGAAGACCATCACCTCGTCGTCCTCGTAAAGGACTTCGGCGGGCTCGCGACGGGCGACGATCTCGCAGAAGACGCAGTAGCCCATAGGGGCCAGCGCTACATGAATTCGTAGCCACCCCGGATGCCTGGCGGCTCCTGGTCGAGGATGACGTTGACACAGGCGGGCTTGCCCGAGGCAAAGGCCCGCTCCAGGGCTGGGCGGATCTGCTGCGGCTCGGTGACGAACTCGCCGTGGCCGCCCAGCGCCTCCACCACCAGGTCGTAGCGGGCGTTGTCGCCCAGCAGCGAGGCGACGACCCTGTCCTTGCCATACATGAGCTTCTGGCCGACGGTGATCTGCCCCCACTGGCGGTCGTTGCCCACCACCGACACCACCGGCATGCCGAAGCGCACGAAGGTGTCGAACTCGAAGCCGTTCAGCCCGAAGGTGCCGTCGCCGTTGACCATCAGGATGCGCTTGCCGGGGTAGACGCAGGAGAGGGCCATGCAGAAGCCGGTGCCCACCCCCAGGGTCCCGAAGGGCCCTGGGTCGTACCACTGCCCGGGCTGGTTGATGGGC
This sequence comes from Dehalococcoidia bacterium, assembly GCA_025062275.1. Classification (GTDB taxonomy): domain Bacteria; phylum Chloroflexota; class Dehalococcoidia; order SM23-28-2; family HRBIN24; genus HRBIN24. Next base: position 173,911 of record JANXAP010000007.1, on the reverse strand, counting down.
AGCACCTGGGCGGCCAGGTTGACGATGTCGCCGCCGTCCCCCACCACGATGGTGTTCTCATCGACGAAGGCGGCCATCTCCTTGCACAGGCGCAGGGGGTGGATGGGCACCCGGTCCGAGTTCTCCCACTCCTCCCGCTGGGCGCGGATCTTGTCCTCCTCCTCCCGCAGCGCCTTCACCCACTCGTCGTGCCGGTAAGAGCGGCCCTCCAGCTCGGCGATGAGGGACTGGAGGGCAGCCTTGGCGTCGGCCTCGATGGCCACGTCCACGTCGCGGTTGCGTCCTAGCTCGGCCGGGTCCGAGTCCACCTGCACGATCTTCGCCTCGGGGCCGAAGCGCCGCCCGTAGGCCAGGCGGAAGTCGAAGGGGGTGCCGATGACCAGGACCGCATCGGCCTTGGCGAAGGCGGTGCGCCGCGTCCGCGAGAAGAACAGGCGGTGGTCCTGGCGTATGCAGCCGCGGCCCATGGCGTTGAGGTACACGGGGGCGTCCAGCAGCTCGATGAGCTGGCGAAGCTCCTCGTGGGCCTCGTCCCAGTAGATCTGGGAACCGGCCATCACCACCGGTCGCTCGGCCCGGGCCAGGATAGCGGCCGCCTGCTTCACCACCTGCGGATCGGGGTAGCGCCGGCCCTCGGGGCGATAGCGCTCGGGGAAGTAGACTTCCGACTCTTCCACCTTCTGGAAGAGGACGTCGGACGGGATCTCCAGAAAGACGGGGCCGCGTCGGCCGGTCATGGCATGGCGGAAGGCAGTGGCTATGTATTCCGGTATGCGCTTGGTCTCGTAGACGCAGCGGGCCCATTTGGTGATGGGGCGCAGGAGCTCCACGTGGTCCATCTCCTGCAGGGCACCCATCTCGAAGCGGTTGAGGGGACTGCGGCCGCCGATGACCAGCATGGGGCTCTTGTTGTGCCAGGCGTTGGCCACCGCCGTGACCACGTCGGTGACGCCAGGCCCGGCGGTTACCACCGCCACCCCGCAGCGGCGGGTGGCCCGCGACCACCCCTCGGCGGCATGGCCCGCCGCCTGCTCATGGCGCACGTCTATGACCCGCACGTTTTCGTCCAGACAGGCATCGTAGATGGCCTGCACGTGGCCACCGCAGAGGGTGAAGATGACGTCCACCCCTTCGCGCTTGATGGCCTTCACCACCAGGTCGCCGCCGTCTACCAGGGCCATGTTGACCTCCTCGCCGTCCGTGACCGGCTAACCATTATTCTTGACTGCCGAGGCGCCTCCTGTCACCCCCTGGCGGCGGTGTCGGCTGGCTGTGCATCTGCTAAACTAGCTCTGCCGCCGGCCCCGGATCGTTCGTACGTCACGGGGGCCGCCGGGGTGATGGGTTGGTCTGGTCGCCTCCTCCCGCCACCGATGCCCAGGCCGTTGCCTTCCTGGAGGGGGCCGAGGTGCCGGTGTTGCCCACCGCGGTGGACACCGCCTCGGCCGAGTTCCGCCGTAACCGCGAGCACATGCGGGCCCTGGTCTCCGAGCTGCAGGAGCGGCTGGCCCTGGTGCGCCAGGGGGGCGGCGAGGAGCAGGTGCAGCGGCACCGCGCCCGCGGCAAGCTCACCGCCCGCGAGCGTATCGAACGGCTCATCGACCCCGGTTCCGCTTTCCTGGAGCTGAGCCCGCTGGCCGCCTGGGGAATGTACGAGGACGAGGCCCCTTCGGCGGGCATCGTCACCGGCATCGGCCGCGTCTGTGGCCGCGAGGTGGTCATCGTCGCCAACGACGCCACCGTCAAGGGCGGCACCTATTATCCCATGACCGTCAAGAAGCACCTGCGGGCCCAGGAGATCGCCGAGCAGAACTGGCTCCCCTGCATCTACTTGGTGGACTCGGGCGGGGCCTTCCTGCCCCTGCAGGACGAGGTCTTCCCCGACCGCGACCATTTCGGGCGCATCTTCTACAACCAGGCCCGTATGTCAGCCAAAGGCATCCCTCAGATCTCTGTGGTGATGGGGCCGTGCACTGCCGGCGGCGCCTATGTCCCGGCCATGAGCGACGAGACCATCATCGTCCAGGGGACGGGACACATCTTCATCGGCGGGCCGCCTCTGGTGAAGGCTGCCACCGGCGAGGAGGTCTCGGCCGAAGAGCTGGGGGGTGCCTATGTCCACAGCCACATCTCCGGGGTGGCCGACCACCTGGCCCGCAGCGACGCGGAGGCCCTCTCCATCTGCCGCAGCATCGTGGCCAATCTGGGGCGGGCGACCAAGAGCTGCCCCTGGCCCGTGGCCCCTCCGGAGCCGCCCCTCTACGACCCCGAGGAGATCTACGGCATCGTCCCGCCCGACTACCGCCAGTCCTACGACGTGCGCGAGGTCATCGCCCGGCTGGTGGACGGCAGCCGCTTCCACGAGTTCAAGGCGTCCTACGGGCCGACGCTGGTGTGCGGCTTTGCCCGCATCATGGGTTACCCGGTGGGCATCGTGGCCAACAACGGTATCCTTTTCTCCGAGAGCGCCCTGAAGGGCGCCCATTTCGTCCAGATGTGCGCCCGCCGCAAGATACCCCTGGTCTTCCTGCAGAACATCACCGGCTTCATGGTGGGGACGCGCTACGAGCACGAGGGCATCGCCAAGCATGGCGCCAAGATGGTGATGGCGGTGGCCTGCGCCGAGGTGCCCAAGTTCACCGTCATCATCGGCGGCTCCTTCGGGGCCGGCAATTACGCCATGTGCGGCCGCGCCTACTCGCCCCGTCTGCTCTGGATGTGGCCCAACGCCCAGATATCGGTCATGGGCGGCCAGCAGGCGGCCAGCGTGCTGCTGACGGTTCGGCTGGAGAACCTGCGCGCCCGCGGCCAGGACATGAGCGAGGAGGAGCAGCAGGAGTTCATGCGTCCCATCTTGGAGAAGTACGCCCGCGAAGGCAGCGCCTATTACAGCACCGCCCGCCTGTGGGACGACGGCATCCTTGATCCCCTGGACACCCGCCAGGCCCTGGCCCTGGGCATCAGCGCTGCCCTCAACGCCCCCATTCCCGACTCCCACTTCGGCGTCTTCCGCATGTAGCCATGTCCCAGCAGGTGCTGACCGTATCCCGCGATGGCCCGGTGGCCCGTGTCGTCCTGAGCCGACCCGAGGTCCACAACGCCTTCGATGAGCGCCTGATCGCCCAGCTACACGACGCCTTCACTGGCCTCGGCCGGGACGAGGGGGTCCGGGTGGTGGTGCTGGCGGGGGAGGGGCCTTCCTTCTGCGCCGGCGCCGACCTGGAGTGGATGCGCCGCGCCGCCTCCTGGGGCGAGGAGGAGAACCGTCGCGACGCTGCTGCCCTGGCTGCCATGCTGCGGGCGGTGGCCGAGTGCCCGCGGCCGGTGGTGGCCCGCGTCCACGGCAACGCCTACGGCGGCGGCGTGGGGCTGGTGGCCGCCGCCGACCTGGCCGTGGCGGCCGACAACGCCCAGTTCGCCTTCACCGAGGTGAGGCTGGGGCTGGCGCCCGCCACCATCGCCCCCCACGTGGTGGAGAAGATAGGCCCCGGATGGGCGCTGAGGCTGTTCCTCACCGGCGAGCGCATCGATGCCCAGCAGGCGCTACGCATCGGCCTGGTCTACCGGGTGGTGCCGCCGGAGGAGCTGGACGCGGCCGTCCAGGAGGTGGTGCGCATGCTCCTGTCGGGCGGCCCCCAGGCCCAGGCGGCCTGCAAGGAGCTGGTGCGACGAGTGGCCGGGGACAGGGGGCCGGACGTGGACGACTACACCGCTCGCCTCATCGCCGCCCTGCGCACAGGCCCCGAGGGCCAGGAAGGCATCCGCAGCTTCCTGGAGAAGCGACGCCCTGGCTGGGTAGAGGGCTGATGTTCAGGAAGCTCCTCATAGCCAACCGCGGCGAGATAGCTGTGCGCATCATCCGCACCTGCCGCGCCCTCGGCATCCGCACCGTGGCCGTCTACTCGGAGGCCGACCGTCGCGCCCTCCACGTGCTGGAGGCCGACGAGGCGGTGCCCATCGGCCCCCCGCCGGTGACGGAGAGCTATCTGAACATCGGGGCCATCGTGGAGGCGGCGCGGCGCACCGGCGCCGAGGCGGTCCACCCGGGCTATGGCCTTCTCTCGGAGAACGCCGCCTTCGCCGAGGCCTGTCGGGAAGCCGGCCTCGTTTTCGTAGGGCCGCCGGCGGAGGCCATTCGCCTCATGGGCGACAAGGCGGCCGCCCGCCGCCTGGCGGCCTCTCAGGGGGTGCCTATCGTCCCCGGCTACGATGGCGACAGCCAGGAGCCGTGGGCGCTGCTGGAGGAGGCGCGGCGCCTGGGCTTCCCGGTGATGGTCAAGGCTGCGGCCGGAGGTGGGGGGAGGGGAATGCGCCTGGTGGCCGACGCCGACAGCTTTCTGGAGGCGGTGGAGGGCGCCCGGCGCGAGGCCCAGCGCGCCTTCGGGGATGGCCGGCTCCTGCTGGAGAGGGCCGTCCAGGGCGCCCGCCATGTGGAGGTGCAGGTGCTGGCCGATGCCTACGGCAACTATCTCCACCTGGGCGAGCGCGACTGCTCTCTCCAGCGCCGCTACCAGAAGGTGGTCGAAGAGGCCCCCTCCCCGGCGGTGGACGAGGCCCTGCGGCGGCGCCTGGGCGAGGCGGCCCTGGCCGTGGCCCGCGCAGCCGGCTACGTCAATGCCGGAACCGTCGAGTTCCTGCTGGACTCCGAGGGAAACTTCTACTTTCTGGAGATGAACACCCGCCTGCAGGTGGAGCACGGCGTCACCGAGATGGTGACGGGCCTCGACCTGGTGGCCCTGCAGCTCTCCATCGCCGCCGGCCAGCGCCTCCCCCTGCGCCAGGAGGACGTGCGCCTCCGGGGCCACGCCTTCCAGTGCCGCATCTACGCCGAAGACCCCCTCGCGGGCTACCTGCCGAGCTCGGGCACCCTGGTGGCCTTCGCGCCGCCCCAGGGCGAGGGCATCCGCAACGACGTGGGCACCTACCCGGGCGACGAGATCACCGCCCATTACGACCCCCTCATCGCCAAGGTGCTGGCCCGGGGCCGCGACCGGCGCGAGGCCCTGGCCCGTATGGTAGCGGCCCTGGAGCGCTATCGTATCGAGGGGGTCCGCACCAACCTGCCGTTGCTGCGGGCCGTGCTGGCCCACCCGGTCATGGCCGAGGGGAAGGTCACCACCGACTTCCTGGAGTCCCGCCTCAGCCCGGAAGCGCTGCTGCTGGCCCCGGCCGTGGAGGCCCTCCTCGCCGCCTTCGGTGCCGCCGTCAGCGGTGCCCTCGGGGAGGCTGACCCTTGGCTAGCCCTGGGACCCTGGCGAGCGGGCGGAGATGTCGTCCTGCACCTGGAGCATGAGGGCCGCCCCTGGCGAGTGGAGGGGAGGCGGGAGGCCGGGAGTGCCCGTCGCTGGCGGGTGGCGGTGGCGGGGCGAGAGGCGGTGGCCACCTTCACTGCTGGCCCCCGTGGTCACCTGCTGGTGGAGGTCGAAGGACGCTCCTGGCCCGCCAGGGTATCGCGCCTGGCGGATGGCCTGATGGTCGAGCAAGGCGGTCGGGCCTTCCGCTTTCGCTGGCATCGCCCGCGGCCGGTCGAACACCGGGAGACGTCCCCCGAGGCGGCGGGGCACCTGCTGGTGGCCCCTCTCAGCGGGGTTGTTGTGAAGGTGGCGGTAGAAGAGGGCCAGCGAGTGCGGGCCCGTCAGACCGTCGTTGTCCTGGAGGCGATGAAGATGGAGCACAGCGTCGACGCCCCGACCGATGGCTTCCTGCGCCGCCTGCACTGTCGGCCGGGTGAGCAGGTGAAGGAGGGACAGGTGCTGGCGGAGCTGGCGCCAGGGGAGGCGGAGGGATGAGGTTGCCGGAGCGGGTCCTCATCACCGAGGTGGGGCCGAGGGACGGGCTGCAGAACGAGGCCCGCACCATTCCCACCCATCAGAAGGTGGCCCTCATCGAGCGGCTTGCGGACACGGGGCTCAAGCGCATCGAGGCCGTCTCCTTCGTCCACCCGCGGGCGGTGCCGCAGATGGCCGATGCCCCCCAGGTGATGGCTGCCCTGCGCCGTCGGCCCGGAGTCACCTACATTGCCCTGGTGCCCAACGAGGTGGGTGCCAGGAACGCCATCGCTGCGCAGGCCGACGAGCTGGCGGTGGTGGTATCGGCCTCCGAGTCCCACAACCGGGCCAACCTCAACCGCTCGATCGCCGAGACCCTGGCAGAGATAGGCAGGGTGGCCCGTCTGGCCCGGGAGGCGAGCATCCCCTGGGCGGGCTACGTGTCCACCGCCTTCGGCTGTCCCTACGAGGGTGCGGTGGACCCGGAGCGGGTAGTGTCCCTGGCACGGGAGCTGCGGGACCTGGGCGCCTATGCCGTGGCCCTGGGGGATACCATCGGGGTGGCCAACCCGAGGCAGGTCTACGAGCTGGTCTCTCGGCTACGGCAGGAGCTGCCGGGCTTCCCCGTGCGTCTGCACTTGCACGACACCCGAGGGGCGGCCCTGGCCAACGTGCTGGCGGCCATGGAGGCCGGCGCCGACCAGTTCGACGGCTCGGTGGGGGGCCTGGGCGGCTGTCCCTACGCCCCCGGGGCCTCGGGCAACGTGGCCACCGAGGACCTGGTGGCCATGCTGGAGGCCATGGGCGTCGGGACGGGGGTGGACCTGGCGGCCCTGGTGGAAGTTTCCTGGTTCGCCGAGGAGGTGGTGGGGCGCCCCCTGGAGGGAAGGGTGCGCAAGGCGATGGGACGCCGCGGCCAGGGATTGTAAGTCGCCTTAGCGGCGGCTATAATTATGGCGGCCATAGGGTGTGGTTATACGACGCTCGGCCCGTGGGGCGGGGGGCCTCGCGGGTTTTAAAAGCGCCGCTGGCCCGCCCAGACAGGAACACAGGCGAGGGAGGAACGATGAGCCAGCCCACCAGCGCGCCGGAGATCGCCCGCGGCCTGCGGGGCGTCCTGCTGGACACCACCAGCACCTGCCATATCGACGGCGAGGCAGGCAAGCTCTACTATCGCGGCTACAACATCCACGACCTGGCCGAGCACTCCACCTTCGAAGAGGTGACCTATCTCCTCCTCTACGGGCGTCTCCCCACTCGCTCCGAGCTGGAGGAGATGGACCGCCGTCTCCGGCGCAGTCGCCACGTGCCGGCACCGGTGCTGGACGTGATTCGGGTGGTCCAGAAGGCACACCCCATGGACGTGCTGCGTACCGCCGTCTCGGCGCTGGCGGCTTTCGATCCCGAGACGGCCGACACCTCCTATGAGGCGACCCTGCGCAAGGCCGAGCGGCTCACGGCGCAGGTGCCTACCATCGTGGCCGCTCACGACCGCATTCGCCGTGGCCTGGAGCCGGTGCCTCCGCGGGAGGACCTGTCCCACGCTGCCAACTTCCTCTACATGCTGCACGGGCGCGAGCCCGACGCTGAGGCGGTGGACGCCATCGACATGGACTTCATCCTGCATGCCGAGCACGGGTCCAACGCCTCCGCCTTCGCCGCCCGCGTCACGGCCTCCACCGGCTCCGATATCCATTCGGCCATCGTCAGCGCCATCGGCACCCTCAAGGGGCCGCTGCACGGCGGGGCTGCCGAGGCCGTGATGCACATGATCGAGGAGATAGGCGAGCCGGAGCGGGTGGACGAGTACATCCAGCGGATGCTGGCGGAGGGGCGGCGCATCATGGGCATGGGGCACCGTGTCTACCGGGTGGAGGACCCTCGGGCCCGCCACATGCGCGAACGTGCCCGTGTCCTGGGCGAGAAGCTGGGTCAGCCCAAGTGGTATCAGATACTGGAGCGAGTGGCCGAGGTGACGGCGCCGCTGCGCTCCCGCGGCATCTCCCTGAACGTGGACTTCTACGCCGGCGCCGTCTACTACCTGCTGGGCATCCCCGAGGACCTGTTCATTTCGATGTTCGCCATCGGCCGCATGCCCGGCTGGTGCGCCCATGTGCTGGAGCAGATGCAGGACAACATCCTCATCCGGCCGCTGCTCCAGTACTCCGGGCCTCTCGACCTGGAATACGTGCCCATCGACCAGCGCTAGGGGCGGCTACGATCGCGGCGGCCTCGGCCCGCCCCGGTGGCGCGCCAGTCACTCGATGCGCTCGATGCGCAGGCGCAGGGGGCCAGCGGGCACCTCGACCTCCACCTCGTCTCCCTCTCGTCGGTCGAGGAGCGCCCGGCCCACGGGTGAGGCGCTGGAGATCTTCCCCGCCTTGGCGTCGGCCTCGGCCGGCCCCACGATGGTGTAGCGGGCGGTGGCGCCAGTGTTCAGGTTGCGCACCTCGACGGTGCTGCCCAGCTGGACGCGCTGGCCGTCCCCCCGGTCATCGACGATGACGGCCCTTCGCAGCATGGACTCCAGCTCGCGGATCCGCGTCTCCAGGTGGGACTGCTTCTCGCGGGCGGCCTGCAGGGGGGCGTTCTCGCGGAAGTCCTTGTCCAGGGCGGCCCGCCTGATCTCCTCGGCGATGAGAGGGCGCTGGGCCTTGAGGGCCTCCAGCTCCTGCTGCAGGGCGGCGTAGCCCTCGGCCGTCATCTCGATAGGCGGCAGGTCGTTGCTGGCCAGCTGCCTGGGAGCGCGGGAGCGGGGCAGCCGCACGTGCTGGGCCAGGCTCTGGTCGATGAGCCTCCACTGCCGCAGCTGGGAGAGGAAGGCCCGCAGCTCCTCGGCCCGACGGCGCGCCTCGTGGCTGCTGCCCAGCTCCTCCACGTAGCGGGCCACGTCCTGAGGGGTCAATCGGCTCAGGGGCGTATCCGCGCCGCACCAGCGGACGAAGGCCTCCACCGCCGACCGTGCCCCCTCGCCCCTCTGGTCGGAGGAGGATAGATAGCGTTCGGCCGCCTGACGCAGGGTGATCTCGCTCATGGCATCATTCAATTCTAGGGACGGCAACGAGGGCGGGTCAACGTGAACGGGAACTCGGCCCTGACGGTGCTGGCCCGGGGCGCCGAGGCCCTGGGCCTGTCCCTCTCGCCGCCCCAGATGGAGGCCTTCGCCATCTATCTGGACGAGTTGCTTCGGGAATCGCCGGCCGCCGACCTGACGGCTATCGATGACCCCCACGAAGTCCAGCGGCGTCACTTCCTGGAGTCTTTGGCCCTGGGTGTGGAGCTAGAGAGGCTGGGCCTGCTCTCCCCTGCAGAGGCAGTGCGGGCCATAGATGTCGGGACCGGTGCTGGCTTGCCCGGCCTGCCTCTGCGCATAGTCTGGCCCTCGCTGCGCCTGACGTTGCTGGACTCGGAACGGCGCAAGACCGACTTCCTGCGTCGCCTGCTGTCCCGTCTGAACCTGGGCGACGTGGAGGTGGTCTGGGGGAGGGCCGAGGAGGTAGCCCGCGACCCTCGCCATCGGCAGGGCTACGATCTGGCCCTGGCGCGAGCGGTGGCACCTTTGCCGGTGCTGGCCGAGCTGGCCCTTCCCTTTCTCAGGGTGGGTGGACATCTGGTCAGCCCCAAGGGTGAGAGAGTACGGCAGGAGGTGGAGGAGGCCAGGAGGGCCCTGGCCGAGTGCGGGGGACAGGTGGTGTACCTGGCGCCCCTTCCGCTGCCCTACGAAGGGACGGCGCCGATGCTCCTGGTGGTGCGAAAGGTCGCCCCGACGCCGGAGCGCTACCCTCGACGGCCCGGCATCCCGGCCAAGCGCCCCCTGCGCTGAGCCGTGTATGTGCGGTGTCTTGCCTGCCGTGGGCGGTGCTGCCATGATGGTATTGGCCGGTGGGTCCCGGCCCGTAGTGGTGGCAGGGTAGCTCAGCGGTAGAGCGGCGGCTTCATAAGCCGTGCGCCGTGGGTTCGAATCCCACCCCTGCCACCAGAGAGGCTGGCTCACAGGCCGCCAGTCCGTGGAGTAAGCCCAGCTCGAATCCCACCTCTGCCCCAGAGGGGGATGAGGCGAAAGGGGCCAGGCCGCTGCCCCGTTCTAGTCCCTTCCTCTCTTGATGACTGGCCCCTGCCCGGCCCCGGGGCTATACTGGCCCAGGGCGTGACCACGGCTCTACCGAACACCCTGACTGCGAGGATCTCCCTGGCAGCAGGCGCCGCCCTCCTGGCGGCCATCGCCTTTCTGGCCTATTTGCCCTCTGCTAAAGGCTACTTTCTCTCCGACGACTTCGGTTTCGTGCGCATCTTCCATGCCCGGCCCCTTTCGGACTTTCCGCGGCTCTTCGTGGACGACTGGTCCGGCGGCCTGTGGGGGCACCCGCTGGACGAGATCCGTCCCATCATCGGCCTGAGCTATCGCCTTGACGGCCTCCTGTGGGGACTGGACCCGACAGGCTACCATCTCACCAATATGGCCTTTCATGCCGTGGCGGCGGTGCTGGTCCTCCTCATCGCTCGGGAGATCACCGGCGGATCGGGGTTGCTGGGACTGTTGGCAGGCCTGCTCTTTGCCCTCGCGCCTGCCCATGCGGAGGCGGTGTCATGGATAGCGGCACGGGTGGACGTCATCTCGGTCACGTTCTATCTGGCCGCATTCTATTGCCTCCTCCTTTTGAGGACGCGAGGGCGTCTCTGGCTGGGCGGACTGTCCTTTCTGGCCTTTGCCCTGGCCCTCTTCTCGAAGGAGATATCCGTCACCCTGCCCTTCCTGCTGGTGGCCTACGACCTGCTTTGTCTTCGCCCGCTGCGGCCGCGGGCATTGCTGGTCCACTTTCCCTTCTTCGCCCTCCTGGCAGGATACGTCTCCATCCGCCATCTGGCCTTCGATAGCACCCTCCGGGAGGACATGCTCGGGGTCGAGGCGGTGCGTGCCTTCCTGCAACGTCAAGGGTACTACCTGTGGGAGCTGCTGCCGCCCTTGCGGCCCCTCCCCACTGCCCTCGCTTGGACGGTCGTGGCCGCGTCGCTGGTGGGGGTACTGGCGGCGGCCCGTGCCAGGGGCCAGGGGTGGCTGGGAAAGGCCGTATTCTTCGGCCCCGTGTGGCACCTGCTGGTGCTGCTGCCCACGCTGGTGGCCTACTCGCCTCACAGCCACCGTTATCTGCTGCTGCCCTCGGCTGGCCTGGCGGTCTTTCTGGCACTGGCCGTCTCATGCCTGCGGCCGAGGGCGGCCGTGGCGGCAGGGGCAGCGGTCGCCCTGCTCCTCGTGCCCTTCTCGCTGGGACTGGCCGAACACCAGAGCGACTGGGTCGCAGCGGCGCGTCTCTCGCGGGAGTTCACGCAGCAGGCGGAAGTGGCAACGCGGACAGCGCCACCCGGCTCGATCGTCATTCTGGACGTTCCTGGCAACTATGGACGCGCCTATCTGTGGGCATGGGCGCTCCCCTTCGCCCTGGAGGAGCCTTTCAGCGAGAGCGACCTGTACGGCCGTTACACCGTGCTGGAACGACCCGAGACCTATCGCTGTCCGGCCTGCTGGGGCCATGAGCGCCTGGGCGCTATCGACGCGGCGCTGACCGGCGACGCCGATATCTATGTGGTCTACCTGGACGAGGGCGGGCGGGCAGCTACGAGGGTGCTGGCCCGCGACCGGTGGTGGGAGATGACGGCCCTCGCCCGGCTGGGCGGCCCCGAGGACAGGGCGTCCGCTCTCGCCCGCCTGCTGGACGAGCTGGGATCGGGACAGCCGTAGAGCATCAGCGCGCCCTCAGCCGGCGTTCCCGTTCCAGGGCCGGCGCAGGGCGCGCTCCAGCGCCCGTCCCAGCCACACCCAGAACAGGAAAGCTCCGCCCAGCAGCAGGCCCAGGGCCGCCAGCAATGCCCCGCCCAGGGGGGAGACGAGCACGGGGAGCACGTGCAGGGAGAGGCCCAGGGCCAGGAGGGCGGCCCCGCTAACGGCCGATGCTATCGCTACCAGCAACCACGACAGCCCCGCAGCCATCGGCGGCCTCCGACGGATGAGATGACAGCTTACCAGTGCGGTCGCGGACGGTGGAGGCCGTCCGCCGGGGCTGCCCTGTCTGACACCATGATAGCCGGGGCCAGGAGAGGCTGGCAACCCGTTGCCTGTGGGGCTGGGCAGGACAACGGCTGCCTCGTAGCGGGCTATAATTGGCCTCGGGGGTGGGAGCCGTGACCGAGGCCATCGCTGTAGCAGCGGCCTTGATAGTGCTCTACGTGCTGATGACGATATCGACGGTGTTGCTGGTGGTGCTGGAACGGCGCTCGGAACGGGGGGAGCCTCCCGCTAGCTGAACAGGCTGACCAGGCCCCCGAGAGCGAGGCTCACCACGATGGTGACCAGTATGAAGACCAGCACCCAGAATCCCCGCAGGTCGTCCATCTTCTCTCCCCGGGCAGAGGGGTTCCGCCCTATATTCTGCGGCCGGGGCGCCGTCCGTTCAAGGCTACCCGTTTCCAGACAGGTGGCATCGTCTAGTCGCTGACCTGTCCTATCTCCTGGCGCATCTGCAGCCAGGCCTGGCGAGCTTCCTCCACTGACCCCTCGTCCTCGATGGTGGATATATCGCCCGGGTCGCGGTCCAGCACCACCGCCTTCAGCACCCGGCGCATGATCTTCCCCGAGCGAGTCTTGGGCAACATGGCCACGAAGTTGATGTCTCCCACCACCGCCACCGGCCCCAGCTCCCGTCGCACCGTCTCCAGCAACTCCCTCCTGAGCTGTTCCGACGGCTGCTGACCTTGCTTGAGGGCGATGAAGGCCGAGATCACCTCCCCGCGCACCGGGTCGGGCCGCCCGGTGACCCCTGCCTCGGCCACCGCCGGGTGCTTGAGGAAGGCCGATTCCACCTCGATGGTGCCGATGCGATGGGCGGCGATCTTTATGACCTCGTCCGCCCGGCCCGCGAACCAGACGTAGCCGTCCTCGTCCAGGTGGGCCGAGTCCCCCGTGAAGTAAACGCCGGGGATGCGCTGCCAGTAGTCCTTGGCATAGCGTTCCGGCTCTCCCCACAGGGTGGGTGTGAGGCTGGGGAAGGGCCGCTTGATGACCAGTATACCCTTTTCCCCCGGTCCCACCTCCTGGCCTTCGGGGGTCATGATGGCCACCTCCATCCCGGGCAGGGGCACCCCCGCTGAGCCAGGCTTGATGGGCAGCATGCCCAGCCCGTACGGATTCCCGATGACGGGCCCGCCCGTTTCCGTCTGCCACCAGTGGTCGATGACGGGTATACGGTCCTGGAGCACCACCTTCTGCAGCCACTCCCAGGCGGGGGCATTCAGCACCTCGCCGGCGCAGAAGACCCGCTCCAGCGAGGACAGGTCGAAGCCTCGGGCTGCCTCTTCGCCATAGCGCATCAGCAGCCGCACTGCCGTGGGCGAAGTGAAGATGCCCGTGACCCCGAACTCCTCCACCACCCGCCAAAGCACCTCCGGCCCGGGGTAGTCGAGAGCGCCCTCGTAGGCGACGGTGGTGCACCCCATCAGCAAGGGGGCGTAAACGATGTAGCTGTGGCCCACGACCCAGCCGATGTCGGAGGTGGCCCACCAGACATCGCTGGGGCGCAGACCGAAGCACCATCGGGCCGAGCTGTATATGCCCACCTGGTAGCCGCCGTGGACATGGACCGCCAGCTTGGGGCGGGCGGTGGTGCCCGAGGTGGCCAGGATGTAGGCCGGGCCGTTGGCCTCCATGACCACATGGCCCCCGTCCTGGCCTTCGCCCCTGCGCAGGAACTCTTGCCAGAGCAGATCGCGGTCGGGCGTCATGGGGGCGCCGTCGGCGGTGCGCCTCAGCACCACGACTCGTTCTACTCCATCGCCGCTGAGGGCGAGGGCCTGGTCTACCACCTCCTTCAGTCGCACCTGTCCGCCTCGGCGGTAGGCCACATCGGCGGTGAAGACCAGGCGCGAGCCACTGGCTGCTATACGGTCGGCCAGTGCCTGGGCACCGAAGCCGGCGAACACCACCGAGTGGATGGCGCCGATGCGCACCGTCGCCAGCATCAGGACGATGGCCTCGGGGCATACGGGCATATATATGGTCAGGCGGTCGCCCCGGCCCATCCCCAGTCCTCGCAGGGCAGCGGCCACCCGCTCCACCTCTCGCCTCAGCTGGGCGTAGGTGAAGACCTGCCTCTCCCCCCGTTCGTTCAGGTATATCAGGGCGGCCTGGCCTCCTCGCCCCCGCTGCACGTGGTAGTCAAGGCAGTTGAAGGCCAGGTTCGTCTGGCCGCCTACGAACCAGCGGAAGGTGGGCGGCTGCCATACGAAAGGCTCGTCCCATTTGCGGAACCAGTGCAGCTCTTCGGCCGCGCGCGACCAGAAGGCACCCGGGTCGCGTCGAGCATCCTCCTGCATGCGGCGCACGATGGGGCTCACCAGCTCGGCCACGGCTCCCCTCCTGCCAGCGATGTGACGGCGGCTGCAGGCGCTGCCTGCCCGCCCTAGCCCTCCATGTGCTCGTATTGCTCCCGCAGGGTCTGGACTACCGCCGGGTCCTGCAGGGTGGTAGTGTCGCCCAAGGCCCGCCCCTCCGCGATGTCCCGGAGCAACCGGCGCATGATCTTGCCCGAGCGGGTCTTGGGCAGCTCCGCGGCGAAGACGATGCGGTCGGGACGGGCGATGGCGCCGATCTTTTTGGCCACGTGTTCCCGCAGCTCCTGCTCCAGCGACGGGGTGCGGTCGGTGCCCTCCTTGACGGTCACGAAGGCCCAGAGGGCCTGACCCTTCACCTCGTCGGAGCGGCCGATGACGGCCGCCTCGGCCACGGCGGGATGGTCCACCAGGGCGCTTTCCACCTCCATGGTGCCGATGCGGTGGCCGGCCACGTTCACCACGTCATCTATGCGGCCCACGATCCAGAAATAGCCGTCCTCGTCGCGCTTGGCGCCGTCGCCGGTGAAATATATACCCGGGTAGCGGCTCCAGTACTGCTGGACGTAGCGATCGGGGTCGCCGTAGATGGTGCGCATCATGGCTGGCCACGGGCGGGTCAACACCAGGTAACCACCAGCCCCGGCCGGTACCGAATTGCCCTGGTCGTCCACCACGTCGGCGGCCACTCCCGGGAAGGGCCGTGTGGCCGAGCCCGGCTTGCAGACCGTGATGCCCGGCAGGGGCGTGATCATGATCATTCCCGTCTCCGTCTGCCACCAGGTGTCCACCACCGGGCAGCGGCCTCCGCCTATGTTGCGCCAGTACCAGACCCATGCCTCGGGGTTGATGGGCTCGCCCACGCTGCCCAGAAGCCGCAGGGACGACAGGTCATGGCGGGCGGGCCACTCCTCTCCCCAGCGCATGAAGGTGCGGATCGCTGTGGGGGCGGTATAGAGGATGTTCACCCCGTGCCGCTCCACGATGGCCCACCAGCGGTCCCGCTCCGGCCAATCGGGGGAGCCCTCGTACATGAGGGTGGTGGCGCCGCAGAGCAGAGGGCCGTAGACCACGTAACTGTGGCCCGTCACCCAGCCGATGTCGGCGGTGCACCAGTATGTGTCTTCGTCCTTGAGGTCGAACACCCACTTGGTGGTGGCGTAGATGCCCACCATGTAGCCGCCGGTGGTGTGGACCACCCCCTTGGGCTTGCCTGTGGTGCCGGAGGTGTAGAGGATGTAGAGCATGTCTTCGGAGTCCACCTCTTCAGCCGGGCACTCCAGAGGCGCCTGGGCCATCAGCTCGTGCCACCACAGGTCGCGGCCCGGGGTCATGGGCACCTGCGCCTGCTCGTAACAGCCGCGATGATAAACGACCACGTGTTCAATGGTGGGGCACTCTCGCAGTGCCTCGTCGGCGTTGCGCTTGAGGGGGACGATGTTCCCCCTCCGCCAGCCGCCGTCGGCGGTTACCAGCACCTTGGCCTGGGCGTCCTGGATGCGGTCCCTCAGCGCCTCCGACGAGAAGCCGCCGAAGACGACGCTGTGGACGGCACCGATGCGGGCGCAGGCCAGCATGGCTATCGCTGCCTCGGGCACGAGGGGCATGTATATGGTGACGCGGTCGCCCTTCCTGATCCCCAGGGACTTGAGGACGTTGGCGAACTTGCAGACCTGTCGGTACAGCTCCCAGTAGGTGAGGATGCGGACTTCCCCTGGCTCCCCTTCCCAGACGATGGCTGCCTTGTTCTTGCGTGCGCCTGCCAGATGGCGGTCCAGACAGTTGTAGGCCAGGTTGGTCCTGCCGCCCACGAACCACTTGGCCCAGGGCGGGTTCCATTCCAGCACCCGTTGCCACTTCTGGAACCAGTGGAGCTGCTCGGCCCAGCGGGCCCAGAAGGCCTGCGGGTCCCGCTCCGCCTCCTCGTACACGCCCGGGTCATTGATGTTGGCCCGCTGGCGGAACCCCTCCGGCGGCGGGAAGGTCCTGCCTTCCCTGAGGAGGGCCTCTATGGGTGCCTGCACCTTCTCGACCATGCTTACCCTTCCTCTCGACGGTACTTAGCTATGGGCACCATAAGAATATTGAGGCGCCGCAAGGGGCGTCAACCGCGTCTGCTGGTGCGGGAAACGGAGACGCCATCGGGAATGCTTTGACGCTGGGGGTGTCGCAAGGAATCTGGTCGGGGCGGCCGGATTTGAACCGGCGACCTCCACAACCCCATTGTGGTGCGCTACCAGGCTGCGCTACGCCCCGACCCACTCAAATGCTAGCATAGGGGCTTCTGCCCAGCAACGGCTGGCACTACTATGACGCCCTCCTCGGGATCGCCCAGGGACTCGGCGCGGCCCAGCCACCACAGGTAGGCAGTGTAGGCGGCCAGCAGGGCATCCAGCGCGTCATGGCCCAGCAGCGACTCTCCAGGGTCGGGCAGGCCCTCCACCAGTCGCGCCAGGCCAGCCTGCGTCCAGGACCGTCCCTGACGGGTGGCCTTGGCCGCTGGCGGCCTGCCCAGTAGCCTCACCCTGGCGGCATGGGGATAGGCCTCCAAGACCGTCCACCCACGGGACTCCAGCTCCTTGCGCAGGGCCACGGCCCACTCCACCAGGGGCCTCAGGATACCGCGCTTAGTGGTCCAGAAGAGTCCCAGGGGCGCCAGGGCCAGCTCGGCCTGCCGTCGGGCTGTGGGCGGTGCCGTGCAGCGGCCGCAGCTGCAGGGCCAGTCCAGGCAACCCCATCCTCGCGGCAGGAAGAGGGGGGCGTCCACTGCCACTGCTACAGGGCGGGTGCGCTCCACCAGTGCCGGCACGTCGTCCGTCCTCCCCAGCTCCAGCAAGCGGGGCCGCTGGTCCAGCAAGGCGTAACTGGAGGGACGGCCGGGGAAGGAAGGGTCTACTCCCAGGAACATGCCTAGGCCGTGGCGAATGCCTGGTAGGCCAGCAGCGACAGCTCCGCCCCCAGGTCGTAGGCGGCAGTATGGTCGGCGTTCCCCTGCGACAGGAAGACCACTACGTAAGGTTCCCCCTGGGGCGGGAATACGATGCCCACATCGTGCAGGACGCTGGGATAGTGGTCGTCGGGAGGTATGACGCCTGTCTTGTGGGCCACCCTCACGCCCTCCGGCAGGTAACGTACCAGGATGAGCTGGTCGACCTCCAGGAGAGGGCTCATTAGGGAAAGGGCTAAATCTCTCGTTCGCTCGTCGCGAAACACATCGCCACGGTAGAGGGCCAGTAGGGCGCGGGCCAGATCGTGGGCGGTGACGTAGTTCTCGGTGGCATCTCCATAGGTCTCGGGCACCCCTGGCCAGAGGTTGTAGGAGCTGTTCTCGAGGCCCAGAGAGCGCATCAGCTCGTTGATGTGGGCCAGCCCCACCAGGTTGGTGAGGCGGGCGTTAGCCTCGTTGTCGCTGTAGCCCATGAGCAGGTGCAGGTCTTCCCACACATCGTCCAGGGAGTAGAGGCCCTCCTCCACGTCTCGCAGCACCGTCAGCATGGTGAAGACCTTGATCACGCTGGCGGCGATGAACGGCTCGTCCCAGTTGATGGCGATCCCCTGACCGCTGGCGGCATCCAAGGCCACGAAGGACACCTGTCCAGGGTAATCGGCCAGCAGCGCCTGTACCTGCTGCGACAGCTCCTGCAGGCGCTGGGATGGGACGGGCGCCTGCTCTACGCCAGGGGTGGGGCTGGCCTCCTGTGGCCCCTCCTGAAGGGGAGAGAAGAGGAGGATGTCAGCCCCGCGACCGCAGGCCGCAGCCCCGAGGGCTGCCAGCACCAGCAACCACCAGTAGACGCGCAAGGCATCCTCTCCGGAGAGTTCGGGAGGCCATTGCATTCTAGGGGCCGGGAGATTAAGGGACGATTGGAGGGTCAGACCAGGCGGTGGGCCACCACCACCGCCGCCATCCCCAGGGAGGCGATGCCGCCGAACTCGGTGGCGGTGCGCAGGTCCAGCCGCTCACCCAGGTATTGATGCAAGAGTCCTGTCACCAGGTAAAAAGCCAGCAGCAGGAAGACGGCGGCGGCATTGCTCTCCAGGGGCAGGAAGTGGGCACCCCAGGCCACCTGGGCCACCAGCGCGCCCACCACGAAGGCGTAGAGCAGGGTGCGGGGTGCCTCCAGGGCCTCCTCCCGCAGTACGTCCACCGCCAACAGTAGCGAAACCACCCCCACTGCCACCGTGCGCACCAGCAGGTGCAGGTCCAGGTCCTCCCGGTACAGGGTGGCGAAGAAGAGGAAAGCGGTCAGATAGGTGGCCATGTTGAGCAGGACGCGGGCGGTGTGATAGCCCTCGTCGGACTGGTCGGCGCTGACGTATTCGGCATGGACCAGCAGGGCGAAAGGCAAGGACATGGCCAGGGCTGCCGGCACCGACCAGTAGCCTCCGACCACGCTCTCCAGGAAAATGGCCGAGCCGAGGGCGTAGGTCACCGGCAGGAAAAGGTGGAGGGCGGTGTCATCCAGGCGACGGAATGGGGTGTGGGGGTGGGCGCGGACTATGCCGTCCGTTCCCAGGGCTGCCATCAGGGCGAGAAGCAGAAGGAGCCAGACCTGGGTGGGCTCGATGGTCAGATAGGCCAGTAGCCCCAGGCCGTAGGCGCCGGCCAGGAGGAGGACCCGCGCCCGATGCTCGTTGTGCCCCTCCTTGCTACCGCCACCGCCCCTCCCTCCCCTATAGGGGGCCTCCGTGACGGCCTTCACGATGGCCCATGTTAAGGGAGGGCCCCGAGCGTGTCAACCCAGAAAGTTTAAGCTCCAACGGAGAACAATAGGGGAAACGTTAGACTATTTCCCCATCTTTTCCCCATTCGCCTCCACAGCCCTGCTAATGCCCTCCAGGACCTCTCGCAACAGCTTGCGCCAGGCGTCTCCCAGCACCACAGGGTCGAGGCGAAGGGAGGTGGGGCCCGCCTCTACTCCCCGCGGCAGGGGCTGGGGCAGCGCCGAGGGAGGCAGCCTCCGTCCTTCGGCCATGCGCATCACCAGCGTCCCTCCCTCCACGGCCAGGGAGCGCACCCCTGCCCGACGGACCAGGGAGCGCAGGCGGGCCACCTCTAGCAGGCCCTCGGCCGGTGGTGGCAGGGGGCCGAAGCGGTCGCGCATCTCCTGGGCGATGTCGTCCACCGCCTCGGGGGAGGGGGCCTCGGCCAGCCGCTGGTAGAGGGCGAGGCGCTGGTTCAGATCGGGCACATAGCTTTCAGGCAGGTAGCCGCTGATGGGCAGGTCGACGATGACCTCCGGCCCTTCCTTGGCCGGGGGCGGCACCTCCCCCCGCATGGCAGCCCGCAGGCGACGGGCCGCCTCGGCCAGCAGACGAGAGTAGAGGTCTAGCCCCACTGCGGCCATGTGGCCGCTCTGCTCCGGCCCCAGCAAGTTGCCAGCCCCCCGTATCTCCAGGTCGCGCAGCGCTATCTGGAAGCCGGCTCCCAGCTCGGTGGCCTCGAATATGGCCTGAAGCCGACGCTTGGCTGTCTCCGACAGCTGCCCCCTGGGGTCGTAGAGCAGATAGGCGTAGGCGCGGTGAGCACCGCGTCCGACCCTCCCCCGCAGCTGGTAGAGCTGGGCCAGCCCCAGCCGGTCGGCGTCCTCGATGACGATGGTGTTGACGTTGGGGATGTCCAGTCCCGACTCGATGATGGTGGTGCAGACCAGGACATCGATGCGGCCGCCCACGAACTCCTCCATCACCAGGGCCAGCTCTTCCTCGTCCATCTGGCCGTGGGCGATGGCGATGCGCGCCTCGGGCACCAGCTCCTGCACCCGCCGCGCCGCCTCGCCGATGCTGTGCACTCGGTTGTGGACGTAGAAGACCTGCCCTCCCCGCGCCAGCTCGCGGCGGATGGCCTCCCTCACCAGCCGTCCATCGTATTGGGCAACGTAGGTCTTGATGGGGAGCCGCGACTCGGGGGGCGTCTCCAGCAGGGACATGTCCCGCACGCCTCCCAATGCCATGTAAAGGGTGCGGGGGATAGGGGTGGCCGAGAGGGTGAGGACGTCCACCTCCCGTCGCAGTTTCTTCAGGTGCTCCTTGTGGGCCACGCCGAAGCGCTGCTCCTCATCGATGATCACCAGCCCCAGGTCCTTGAAGCGCACGTCCCGCTGCAGCAGGCGATGGGTGCCGATGACGATGTCCAGGCTGCCTTCGGCCAGGGCCTTCACCACCTCCCTCTGTTCCCGTTCCGACAGGAAGCGGGAGAGAAGGCCTACCCGCACCGGGAAGGGCGCCAGGCGTCGGCGGAAAGTCTCGTAGTGCTGTTGGGCCAGGACGGTGGTGGGCACCAGCACCGCCACCTGTTTGCCGTCCATGGCCGCCTTGAAGGCGGCCCGCAGGGCGATCTCCGTCTTGCCATAGCCCACGTCGCCGCAGATGAGACGGTCCATGGGCCTGGGCGACTCCATGTCCCGTTTGACCTCGGCGATGGCGGCCAACTGGTCAGGCGTCTCCAGATAAGGAAAGGAGGCCTCCAGCTCCAGCTGCCAGGGGGTGTCGGGCGGGAAGGGGTGGCCCGGGAATACCTCCCGCGCCGCGTAGATGGTCACCAGCTCCCGGGCCAGGTCGGCCACGGCCTGGCGCACCCGCTGCTTGGTCTTCTGCCATTCGCCGGAGCCGAGGCGGGTGAGGCGTGGCTCGTGGTCGCTAGGGCCCAGATAGCGGGCCACCCGGTCCATCTGGTCCACGGGCACCAGCAGCCGGTCGCCCTCGGCATACTCAAGCTCGAGGTACTCACGCTCGACCCCGTCCAGGCTGGAACGCACCAGCCCCCGGAAGCGGCCGATGCCGTGGTCCGTGTGCACGACGTAGTCGCCAGGGGAGAGTTCGGAAAGGAAGACCTGGGCCGTGAGGTAGCGGCGCGGCTGGGGACGCCGCTCCTTGCTGGTGCCGAAGACCTCTCGGTCGCTCAGGAGCAGCAGGCGTGCATCGCCTTCCTCCAGGCGCCACCCGCCCGAAAGGGAGCCGTGGACCACCTCCACACCCTCGGGCTGCCCCTGCTCCGCCAGCAGCTCCGACAGCCTGGGAGCTTGCTGGGAGACGATGACGACTCGCATGCCCCGGCGCGACTCGCGCATGGCCTCGGTGAGGAGGCGTCGCAGCTGGCCACCGAAGCCCTGGGCGGGGGCGAAGGGCAGGCGCAGGGCGGCCTCCCCCTCGTCGCCGCTGGCCCAACGCGACAGCCACAGGAGTCTGTCCGCCCCCTCAAGGGCCGAGAGCACCTCGGCAGCGGGCTGGTGGGGAAGGGGCAGGCCGCGAGGCAATTCGCCTCGCTCCTCCATCTCCGAGCGGGCCGCCAGGGACTGCCCCTCCAGTTCCCGCAGGAAGGCCATCAGCTCGGGGCGCTCATCGACCACCAGCAGGGCGTCGGCCGGAAGGTGTTCCAGCAAGGTGCCGCGGGCGAAGAACGGAACCCAGAAATGGTCGTCTTGGCTGGCCTGGGACTGGGCCAGTTCTTCCAGCTCGCGGCGGAACCGCTGCTGACCTTCGGGAGGTAAAGGAGAGAAGTCCAGCTCATCGGCCCAGGACGGCCAGGGACGAGCGAACAGCGCTTCCCGGGCCGGTCCCAGCTCCGCCTCCGGGACGGCTCCCAGGGAGCGCTGCGTCTCTGGGTCGAAGCGGCGCAGGCTCTCGATGCGGTTGCCCCACAGCTCGATGCGCAGCGGCAGTTGCTCGGTAGGCGGGAAGACGTCCACTATGCCGCCGCGGCGGGCTGCCTGCCCGGGCCTCTCCACTACCGGCTCCAGAGAGTAGCCCCAGGCCAGGAGCGAACGCAGGAAATGCTCCGGCTCCAGAAGGTCTCCCGGGCGCAGAACGGGAGACGCAGCGGCCAGCTCCTGCGGGGTGATGGTGCGCTGGGCCAGTGCCCGCGCCGAGGCCACCACCAGGGCTGGCCCACCGTGGCGCAATCGTGCCAGTACGCGCAGCCGCCCCGCCACCGCCTCCAGGTCAGGTGCCAGGCGCTCGTAAGGGAGGGCTTCCCGATCGGGGAAAAGGAGCATCGGTTCCCCCTCACCCAGCCAGGCGGCCAGCTCTTCGGCCAGCGCCTCCGCCTGCTCGGGCCTGGGCACCACCAGCAGGAGGCTACGGCCGGTAGCCCGGAAGAGGGCCGCCGCCGTGGCTGCCTTGGCGGCATCGGGGACGCCCAGAGTCAGGTGGATGCGGTGCGAGGAGGCCAGGGCCGCCGCCCTTTGCAGGGAGGGGGCCGATACCACCACGTCCAGGAGCGTCCTGAGGTCCATGCCAACGCCACAAGGGGCCCCGTGCCTCACGGGGCCCCTCCACTCATGATTCTAGCAGGGGTCGGGCTAGGGGTTATAGCGGTTCATGGCCGCCTCCAGCCCCTCCGCCAGGACGACCTCGATGGCGTCGCAGGCCGTCTCCAGCGCCTGCTCCAGGAGGGGGCGCTCCTCAGCTGTAGGCACCGACAGGACGTATCGGGCCACCAGGTCGGGGTCGGTGACGGGGTGCCCGTCCCGCACGGGCCGACCGATGCCGATGCGCAGACGGGGGAAGTCGTCGGTGCCCAGGTGGTCGATGACCGAACGCAGGCCATTGTGGCCGCCGTGCCCCCCGCGGGGGCGCAGGCGCAGCTTGCCCAGGGGCAGGTCCAGGTCGTCGCACACCACCAGCAGGCGTGTAGTAGGTAGTCGTTCCTGACGCAACAGGAAGGCCACGGCCCGGCCGCTTTCGTTCATGAAGACGCGACTGCGAGCCAGCACCACTTCCGCCCCGCCTATGCTGCCCCGCCCCAGGGAATAGAGGCGATGGGGCCGCAGCTCGATGCCGTGGCGGCGGGCCAAACGGGCCAGGCAGCGGGAGCCGGCGTTGTGTCTGGTCTCGGCATACTCGGGGCCGGGATTGCCCAGGCCCACTACCACCCACTTTTCGGCCGCCATCGCTTAGCGCTGGCCGCTCCCGAGGGCGCGGCAGGAACGCTCCAAGACCTGCCGAACGCGGGCGAGGGCCCTGTCCATCTCCTCCTGACCTGGTGCGCGGCCCTGCTGCAGGGCCTCCAGCACGGGAGCGAGGGCGCGGCGCACTCGTGCCTCGGCCAGGACGCGACGCACCTGGCCCACCATGGACTCGTTCAGCACCTCGGCCAGAGGGCTGGCCTCCGCAGTCGTCTCTAGCGGGCAAACGACGATCGATCCCTCGGGGCGGACGTCTTCGGCCGGTGTGGCCAGCACGACTATGCGGAAATCCTCGTTATCGCTGGGGCGCCCTAGCTCGTCCCGCCAGCGCTCGACCAGCAGGACGCCACCGACGCACTCGCGGCCGGAGGCGTCGAAGACCTTCAGGGGCCAGCGCTGCTCGTCGGCTGACATGCAGGAGCCTCGTCGGACGGAGGCCAGCCCATAGTATACGGCGGATAGGTTCGGGCCGAGGGCCAGCGGGGCCACCAGGGGAGGCCGATTACGCCCCTTGTTCCTGGCGGAAACGCCAGTAATCGATGGCCCGCCGCAGGGCACGGGCCGCCTGCCCGAAGGTGGCGAAGACGGGCAGGCCCCGCTCGAGGAAGCGGGCACGGATCTGTGCGCTCACCTCCTCGGCATGGCCCGGGTGCACCACCGTCACCAAAGCCTTGGGCGAGGACTCCTTGAAGGCCGCCAGGGCCTCGGCCAGCGAGTCCAGCAGGGAGGGGTCGTGGCGAATGCGGCGGACCAGAAAGCCCGTCCCCACCTCGAAGGCGATGGCGTCCACGTTCTCGTCGGCATCCAGGACCTCCAGCAACCGGCGCACGTTGTCCACGGCGAAGCCCATGGCCACCGTCCCGCCAGCGTCCAGCGGGTTTCGGTAGCTGCCGCCGATGACGTTGAAGAAGGAGGCCAGGCGCTGATAGGAGCTGGGCGTCAGCAGCGGCACCTCCAGCCCTTCGCGAGCGAAGGCGTCGGTGATGACCACTGACTGGCCTCCCGTCATGGCGATGAGGCCCATGCGGCGCCCGGTCACGGGCCGGGTGTAGAGCAGGGCCTTGACCACGTCGATGGTCTCCTCCAGAGTCTCGGCCTCGATGGCCCCCGCCTGGCGCATGGCCGCCCGCCAGACCTGGGGAGCTGTGGCCAGAGAGGCGGTGTGGGAGTAGACGGCCCTCGCGCCCGGGTCGGTGACGCCCCCTTTCCAGACCACCACGGGCTTGCGCCGTGCCGCCTCCTTCAATACCTGGAAGAACCGCCGCCCGTCCCGTGGCCCCTCCACATACATGGCGATGACCTCGGTCTCGGGGTCGTGCAGGAAGTAGTCCAGGTAGTCGGCGATGTCCAGCACCTCGCAGTTGCCGACGCTGACGGTCTTGGAGCAGCGGACTCCGTGCAGGTAGCCCACCAGCGAAAAGTTGATGCAGTGGGTCCCGCTCTGGGAGATGAAGGCTACGCGCCCGTCCCCGTAGACCTCCTGCTCGGCGCTGTGGCGCACCCCCAGCCTGGGGTTGTAGATGCCCATACAGTTGGGGCCTATGAGCAGCAGGCCAGCCCGACGGGCGATCTCGCCTATCTCCCACTGCAGCCTGATGCCCTCTTCCTGCTCCGTCTCGGCGAAGCCGGAGGTGAAGAGGGCCACCGCCGTGACGCCGGTCTCGGCGCAGTCGGCCACGATGCGGGGAGCCACCTGCCGCGGCACCGCGCAGACCACGTAGTCTACCGGCCCCGGCACTTCCCTGAGGCTGGAGTAGTTGGGGATGCCCATGGCGGTGATGGCTGCCGCTTCTTGCGGGTCGATCTGCACCGAGTAGAGGGGTCCCTGGAAGGTGCGCATGGATGTGAGCCACAGGAAGCCGTTGGCCCTTTTATCGCCCACCACCGCTACCGCCCGGGGGTTGAAGGCGCGGTCCAGCCTGGCCCTGAGCTCCTCCGCGGTGAAGGGCAGTCCGCCCATCTACAGCTCTCCCCTCAGCTCCATATAGAGGCGGCGCACCAGGACCGGCAGCCGCTCCGGCACGGCCCAGGCGGCGTAGTAACCCCCGAGGCGCAGGCGACGGGCTGCCTCCTCTGCCGGCAGCCCCTCCTGAAAGGACTTGCGCGCCTCCCGCCGCACGATAGCCAGGTACTGCCGCATCTCGTCCAGGGCCTTACGGTCGCCCAGGGGGCCGTGACCGGGCACCACCGTCTGCACGTCCAGCTGTCGCGCACGATCCAGCACGCGTATCCAGCCCGTCACGTGGGCATCGAAGGGGCCGGGGGTCACATAGCGAAAGACGATATCTCCGGCAAAGAGCACCCTCTCCCTGGGGAGGTATACCAGGGTATCGCCTCGAGTGTGGCCGGGCCCGAAGTGTAGGAGGTGCACCTCCCGCCCGCCCAGGTGCAGCACCAGGCGGTTCTCATAGATGAGCTGAGGGGGTGTGAGCTGCAGCTGGCGGAAGCCCGAGGCAAAGCGGGGCATACGCTGGGCCAGCGCCTCCACGGGGATGCCTGCCGCCAGCGCCTCCTCCCGACAGTTCTTATGGGCGACGATGGCCGCCTGGCGGAAGAACTGGTTGCCGCCGATATGGTCGATGTGGTGGTGGGTGTTGACCAGGTAGCGCACGGGCGCGTCGGTGAGGCGGCGGATGGCCCGCCGGAAGGCACGGCTCAGGGATGGCACCATGAGGGAGTCGATGGCCAGCGCCTCGCCATCGCCCACCACCAGGCCAGCATTGGCGAGGCCCGTGGCCCCGCTGCCGGAGAGGTAGGCGAAGACACCCTCTGCCACCTCCACCATGCCCTTCTGCCAGCGCTTGGGGACTGGACGACGCGGCGGCACGGCGACACCCTCTCAGGACAGCACGATGCGGGCATCCACCGCCACCGCCCCCTGGGAATAGGCGAAGACGGGGTTCAGGTCCAGCTCCTCCACTTCGGGAAAGGCCTCGGCCAGCTTCGACAGCCGCAGCAGCATCCCTTCCAGGGCCTCCAGGTCGGACGGGGGCTGGCCGCGATAGCCCTGAAGGATCGGGAAGGCCCTGATCTCCCGGATCATCTCGCGGGCGTCCCTGGCTTCGATGGGGACGATGCGGAAGGAGACGTCCTTCAGTATCTCCACCAGGATGCCCCCCAGGCCGAACATGAGGACCGGCCCGAACTGGGGGTCCTTGCTCATGCCCATGATGACCTCGACGCCTGGCCGCGCTTGGGCCTGCACCGACACCCCCTCTATGCGGGCGTCGGGGACGTGACGGCGGGCGCTCTCCACCAGCTCCGCGAAGGCGGTGGCTACCTCCTGGGCGTCCTTCAGGCCCAGACGGACGCCCCCCACGTCCGTCTTGTGGACGATGTCGGGGGATACGATTTTCAGCACCACCGGGAAGCCCACCTCTCGTGCGACGGCGGCTGCCTCCTGCGGGGTGGTGGCCAGCCGGGCGGGGACTACGGGGATGCCCGCCTCGGCCAGCACCTGCTTGGACTCTACCTCCGTTAGCACGCGGCGGCCCTGGGCACGGGCGCGCTCGAAGACATCGGCGATGGACATGACCGTTCCTGCGTGGAAGTCGCGCCCATCATAAGGCAGGAACATCCCTCCGTCAACGCAGGCCTCCCTCGAAGGCCATCGTGGGGTGGGCACCGCACCGCGGCCGGCTTGGCCGAGGTGGAGGAGCGTCGCCGGGCTGTCTGTGCCATCCCCGAGGAAGCTGCCTGCGATGCCCTGGCACAAAGGCGCCACCACCTGCGGCGCCGCGTTTTTGAGACCGTTTTCTGACCGACCGCTGACGCGCCGCGCCGGCCCTCAAATCCGGGGCCGGTCCCGCTGGCGTATACTGCAAGAGGCGGCAGAAGGAGGGAGGTGACGGGGCATGTGCATCACCTGCGGCTGTGACGAGCCGGAGGACAACCACGGAGACCCGCGCCACATCACCCTGAGCCAGTTCCGCCAGGCGGCGGAGGCGGCCGAGGTGGATATGCGGCAGCTGCTGCAGAACATCGAGCAGGGGCTGCGTCGCCACGGCGGAGTCCAGTAAGCCAGGCGGGGGAGGGGTGGGACAGCCCCTCCCCCCTATTCGCGCCACCGCACCATGCGCCGTCTCTGGAGCGAGAGCCCTGTAGTCGCCGGGCGCTGGACGCTGCGGGAGGTCGTCCAGGGCAAGCCTCTCCGTCACCCCAGCCATCCTCTGTTCGTCCACTTTCCCGCTGCCCTGCCTCTAGCTGCCTTCGCCTTCGACATCGCCTCCCGTGTCCATGCCGATCTGACCCTTCCCCGCGCCGCCTTTTACAACCTGGCCTTCGCCCTGGGTATGACCCTCCCCGCCGCCGTCACCGGCCTCGTCGACTATCTGCCCATGGTTCCCGGCTCCCGCAAGCGACGACTGGGCACCTACCACCTGCTCTGTCAGTTGAGCGCCGCCGCCCTTTTCGCTGCGAGCCTGGCCATTCGTCTCCTGGACTACGACGCCCGCCAGACGGCCCCGGCAGCTGTTGCGTTGCTGGGTCTGGGCTGCCTGTCCGTCGCCATCGGCAATTACTTTGGCGGGACGTTGGTCTATCGTCAGGGGATGCGCGTCAGCGTGGACCTCTGAAGGCCCCCGGAGCCGGGCTGCTATGATGGAGTGGGGCGTGGCGCCGCGCCCCCGTGACAGGCATGCCGGCCAATCTGCCCCCGCAGTATCACGAGGCCGAGAAGCGCTACCGGTCCGCCCGCACCATCCCCGAGAAGCTGGCCGCCCTGCAGGAGATGCTGGCCGTGATGCCCAAGCACAAAGGAACCGACCACCTGCGGGCCGAGCTGAGGGCCAAGATGGCCCGCCTGATGGACGAGCTGGAGCACCCCTCGGGGCCACGGGGCGGCCGCAGCCATCCCTTCGCCATTCCCAAGGAGGGCGCCGGCCAGGCAGCCCTCATGGGCCCGCCCAACACGGGCAAGTCCAGCATCCTGGCAGCCCTCACCGGTGCCCCGGCCAGGGTGGCCCCCTATCCCTTCACTACCCAGCTTCCGCAGCCAGGGATGGCCCGGTTCGAGGACGTCTATGTCCAGCTGGTGGACACGCCTCCTTTGGCGGAGGGGAGGCTGGAAGGAAGGCTCTTCGGCCTTCTACGCAACGTCGATGTCCTGGTGCTGGTGGCCGACCTGAGCGCAGACGCCGTGGCCCAGGCCGAAGGCACCATCACCCTGCTGGAGGGATGGGGCATCGGGCCTTTGGGTCGCGACCAGCGTCCCGACCCGTCCCGCTGGCAGTCCCAGAAGCCCCTGGTCATCGTCGGAAACAAGGCGGATCTGGATGGTGCCCTGGACGAGTTCCAGCGCCTCGAGGCGGCCCTGGGCGACCGCTACCCGGTGGTGATGGTCTCGGCCCAGGAGGGGGTGGGGCTGGACGATCTGGTGCGGGAGGCCTTCCGCGCTCTGGGGGTCATCCGCGTCTACACGAAGCCTCCGGGGGAGGAGCCGAGGCTGGACGCCCCTCTGGTGCTGCCCGCGGGCAGCACGGTAGAGGAGGCGGCCGAGTCGCTGCACAAGTCCTGGCGTCAGCGTCTCAGGTATGCCCTGGTGTGGGGGTCCACCAAGTTCCCGGGCCAGAGGGTGGGCCGCGACTACGTGCTGTCCGACCGGGACATCATCGAGCTGCACGGCTGAGGCCTAAGTCCAGGCAGCCAGCAGCCGCTCCCGCCCCGACAGGTCGCGCACGACCTGCACCCTGGCCTCAGGCAGGGCAGCGCGGGCCATCTCGGCGAGGGCCTGTGCCTGATGGGGGGCCATCTCCAGCAGCAAGAGACCCCCGGGGGCCAGCAGGGGCGGCACCTGTTCCAGCAGGCGGGCGATGACCCTCAGGCCATCGGGGCCGCCGTCCAGCGCTAGCCGCGGTTCCCGCTGGACCTCCGGCGGGGCAGCCTCCAGTTCGGCTGTCGGAACGTAAGGCAGATTGGCTGCTATGAGGTGGAAGGCCCCACGGAGGGGGGAAAGCAGGTCAGCCAGGACGAAATCGACCCTTCCCTCCAGTCCCAGGCGTCGCGCGTTGCGACGGGCCACCGCCAGGGCCGCTGGCGAGATGTCGCAGGCCACCACCCGAAGGCCCCGAGGGCCGTGGGCAGCCAAGGCCAGGGCTATGGTCCCGGAGCCGGTGCCAACGTCCGCGGCCAGGACGGTGCCAGCCTTGCCCCGGAGCCACGATAGGGCCGTCTCCACCAGCAGCTCCGTCTCCGGCCTGGGGACGGCCACGGCCGGCGTCACCTCCAGCTCGAGGCCGTAGAACTCTCGCCGGCCCAGGACGTAGGACAGCGGCTCCCTCGCGAGCCTTCGCCTTACCAGGTCCAAGAAGGCCCGGCAGCTCTGGGCCGGCAGGGGTTCCGAGAGCCGAGCATAGAGGCGGGCACGGTCCAGGCCCAGGACGTGGCAGAGGAGGGCCTCGGCCTCAAGGGCGGCCTCGTCGGAGGCTATCGATTCCAGGAGACGCCGGCCCTCCCGCAACGCCTCCCGCAGGGTCACACCGGCCGCCCCTCCAGGAGCTGGGCCTGCTCGTGCTCCAGCAGGGCCTCGATGATGGGGTCCAGCTCCCCGTCCAGCACCGCTTGCAGGTTGTAGAGGGTCAGGCCGATACGATGGTCGGTGACCCGATCCTGAGGAAAGTTGTAGGTGCGTATCTTCTCCGCCCGCTCGCCTGTGCCCACCTGGGAGCGACGTGCCGCTTCTATCTGCTCCTGTTGCTTGCGCTGCTCCATGTCCAGGAGACGGGCGCGCAGGATCTGCATCGCCCGCTGACGGTTGCGGTGCTGGGAGCGCTCGTCCTGGCAGACTACCACCAGCCCGGTAGGGATATGGGTGATGCGCACAGCGGTGGCGTTCTTCTGTATGTGCTGGCCGCCGTGTCCCGAGGCACCGAAGACCTCGATGCGCAGGTCCTTCTCGTCGATGTGAAGGTCTACCTCGTCCGGCTCGGGCAACACTGCCACGGTGGCGGTGGAGGTGTGGATGCGGCCTCCCGCCTCGGTGACAGGCACCCGCTGGACGCGGTGAACGCCGCTCTCATACTTGAGGCGGGAGTAGGCCCCCTTGCCTCGCACCTCGAAGATGATCTCCTTGAAGCCCCCCAGGTCGCTGGGGCTGCTGGAAATGACCTCCGTCTCCCAGCCCTGGCGCTCGGCATAGCGCGAATACATGCGGAACAGGTCAGCCGCGAACAGGGCCGCCTCCTCGCCTCCCGCCGCTGCCCGTATCTCGACGATGACGTCCTTTTCGTCCAGGGGGCTCTTGGGCAAGAGGGCCAGGCGCAGCTCCCGCTCCAGCCGCTCCATCTCGGCCTGAGCCTGGGCCAGCTCGTCGCGGGCCAGGGTGGCCAGCTCGGGGTCCGAGCCGTCGGCGATGATGGCCTCGGCGTCCCGAGCTGCTCGCTGCAGCCGCTTGTATTCGCGATAGAGGGAGACCACCCTCTCCAGGGCGGCATGCTCCTTGGCCAGCGCCTGCAGCCGCTCGTAATCGGCGACCACCTCGGGGCGGGCCATCTCCTGGGCCAGCTCCTCGAAGCGACGCTCCAGTTCCTCCAGCTTCTCCCACATGTCCGTCACCACAATAGTGCGGGGCCCCGCACGGGGCCCCTACGCATTATATCACGGGGCTATGGACGCAGGCGGGCGATGGCCTGCTCCAGGGGGAGAGTCTCCTGCTGGCCGTCGGCCAGGCGTCGCATGGTGACGGTCCCTGCCTCCAGCTCTCTCTGCCCCAGGATGAGAGCGTAACGAGCGCCGCGGGCATCGGCCTGACGCATCTGAGCCTTGAGAGAGCGGTCGCCAGTGGCTATCACCGCTGCGATTCCCTCCCTACGCAGGCGGCTGGCCAGGCGCAGGGCGGCCAGCCGTGCCTGGGGCGTCTGGTAGGCCACGAAGGCGTCCAGTCCCCCGTTCTTCGACGGCGTGGCCTCCTGACGCTTCAGGTTGAGGATGATGCGCTCGATACCGGTGCCGAAGCCCACAGCAGGGGTGGGAGGTCCGCCCAGCTCCTCGATGAGGCCATCATAGCGGCCGCCCCCGCCCAGGGCCGACTGGGCGCCCTCGACGGGTGGGTGCACCTCGAACACGGTGCGGGTGTAGTAGTCGAAGCCCCGCACCAGTCGCGGCTCCAGCTCGTAGGGGATGCCCAGCCCCTCCAGATACTCCCGCAGCTGGGCAAAGTGCTCGGCGCACTCGGTGCAGAGGTGCTCGGTGATGGGGGGCGCCCCTGCGATGACGGGCTGACACGCCTCCTGCTTGCAGTCCAGGAGCCGCAGGGGGTTGCGCTGGTAGCGCTGGCGACAGTCGGCACAGACCCGGTCCAGCTTGTCGCTGTAGTAATCGCGCAGGAGCTGCACGTAAGCTGGCCGACACTTGCGGTCGCCGATGGAGTTGAGGCGAAGCGTCAGCCCCGACAGCCCCAGCTCCTCGTAGAGGCGCCAGAGCAGCTCGATGACCTCGGCGTCCAGCAAGGGGCTGCCATCGCCGATGGCCTCGACGCCGAACTGGTGGTGCTGGCGGTAGCGCCCTGCCTGGGGGCGGTCGTAGCGGAATATGGGGGCGATGTACCACAGGCGCACCGGTTGGGGCCGCGCCTGCATGCCGTGCTCCAGATAGGCCCTGCAGACGGGGGCTGTGCCCTCGGGCCGCAGGGCCAGCTCCTGCCCGCCCCGATCGTGGAAGATGTACATCTCCTTCTGGACGATGTCGGTGGCCTCGCCTGTGGTGCGGATGAAGAGGCCCGCCGGTTCGAAAACGGGGGTGTCGATGCGTCCGTAGCCGAAAAGGGACGCCAGGCGGGAGGCGGTATCCCTGACCCAGTCCCAGTAGGGCTGGTCCTCGGGCAGGATGTCCTGGGTGCCTCGGGGGGCCTGATAACGCAGGGCCATGGGGGTCTCGTTGCGCTAGCTCGTCGGGCCCGCTAGCTTGAGGATACCGGAAGGTCAATGTCGGTGCCAAGAAGTTGGCACCGCATCCCGGAGGTGCGGCATGGAAGTCAAGGGTGCCAGAGTCATCGTAACCGGCGCTTCCAGCGGCATCGGCCGGGCGGCGGCCGTGGAGTTCGCCCGCGCCGGAGCCCATGTCGTGCTGGCGGCCCGCGATCGTACTGCCCTGGAGGAGGCGACGCGGGAGGCCTCGGCCATGGGCACGCGCTGTCTGGCCGTCCCGACCGATGTCAGCGACCGTGCACAGGTGCAGGCACTGGTGGAGCGGACGGTGGCCGAGCTGGGCGGGGTGGACGTGCTGGTCAACAACGCCGGTCTCGGCCTGGACGCCGCCGTGGCCGATGGCTCCCTGGACAACATGCGCTACCTGGTGGATGTCAACTTCTTCGGCGCCATCCATTGCCTTCAGGCCGTGGTGCCCCACATGCGCCGACAGGGGCGAGGCGTCATCGTCAACGTGTCGTCGGTAGCCGGTCGCCTCGCCATCCCCTACAGCGCCATCTATGCCGCTACCAAGGCGGCCCTCATCGCCCTCTCCGATGCTGCGCGACTGGAGCTGAGGGAGGACGGCATACGGGTGGTGTGTGTCCTGCCTGGCTATACCGCTACCGCCTTCCACCAGAACAAGCTGCGGGAGGTGGCCACTCCGGCGCCCTCGCGGGCCGTGAGGGGGGTGCCAGCCAGCAAGGTGGGCCGGCGCATCGTGCAGGCCGTGCAACGGGAGGAGCGCACCGTATATGTCACCATGACCGATCGCCTGGCGGTGCTTCTGAAGGAAATGGCTCCCGGGCTGGTGGACTGGGGGATGAGGCGGCTGTGGCTGGCCTCGCGCCGTCCACAGCCCATCTCCTCATGAAAACTTCTGTGTCTGTGATAAACTTGTTCTGGCCATGATGCCCAGGACCGTCGGGTCCCAGGACCTTTTGGCCAAAGTGCGCGAATACCTGCCGCCCCAGGGCGTGGCCCTGGTGGAGCGGGCGCTGGAGTTCGCCACCCGCTGTCACGAGGGGCAGTTCCGTCGCTCCGGCGACCCGGCCATCACCCACCCTCTCCACGCCGCCTACAGCATAGCCGAGCTGCAGCTGGACGCCGAGACGGTGGCTGCCGCCCTCCTACATGACGTGCAGGAGGACTGCAACGTCACCAACCACGAGCTGGAGCGGCGTTTCGGGCGGACGGTGGCCCGCCTGGTGGAGGGGGTCACCAAGCTGGGACAGATCCCGTGGCAGGCCCTGGAGGAGAAGGCTGCCGATGAGCGTCTCCAGGCCGAGAACCTCCGCAAGATGTTCCTGGCCATGGCCCAGGACCTGCGGGTGGTCCTCATCAAGCTGGCCGACCGCCTGCACAACATGCTCACCCTTTATGCCCTGCCGCCCGAGGACCAGGTGCGCATCTCCAGGGAGACGCTGGAGATATATGCCCCCCTCGCTTCCCGGCTGGGGATCTGGCAGTTCAAGTGGCAGTTGGAGGACCTGGCCTTCCGCTACCTGGAGCCCGAGAAGTACCGGGCCATCGCTGCCATGCTGGCCGCCAAGCGGGAGGCCCGCCAGCGCTACATCGCCCAGGTCCAGGAGCTGCTGAAGGGAGAGCTGGAGAAGAACGGCATCCGCGCCGAAGTGCAGGGGCGGGCCAAGCACATCTACAGCATCTACCAGAAGATGCAGCGCTACGTGGCCGAGGGCCGCAGTCCCAACGAGATCTACGACCTGCTGGCGGTGCGGGTGCTGGTGGACACGGTGCCCGACTGCTACAAGGCCCTGGGAGTCGTCCATGGGCTGTGGACGCCCATCCCCGGGACCTTCGATGACTACATCGCCAAGCCCAAGGAGAGCATGTACCAGTCCCTGCACACCACTGTCATGGGGCCAGGGGGGAGGCCGCTGGAGGTCCAGATTCGCACCCATGGCATGCACCGGGTGGCCGAGTATGGCGTGGCCGCCCACTGGCGCTACAAGGAGGGAAGCGGGGGCGACGCCCGCTACCAGGAGCGGTTGGCCTGGCTGCGGCAGCTGCTGGAGTGGCATCGGGAGCTGGCCGGAGCCGCCGAGCTGGTGGAGGCCGTCAAGACCGACATCTTCCAGGACCAGGTCTACGTCTTCACGCCCAAGGGGGAGGTGAAGGAGCTGGCCCGTGGGGCCACCCCCATCGACTTCGCTTACTTGATCCATACCGATCTGGGCCATTCCTGTGTGGGGGCACGAGTCAACGGCCGCCTGGTGCCCCTGAACTATCAGCTCCAGAACGGCGACGTGGTGGAGATCATCACCAGCAAGACCTCTCGCGGCCCCTCCCGGGACTGGCTGAACCCCCACCTGGGCTACGTGCGCACCAGCCACGCCCGCCAGAAGATCCGCCAGTGGTTTAAGCGTCAGGAGCGGGCCGAGAACATCGCCCGCGGCCGCGAGATGCTGGAGCGAGAGCTCAAGCGCCTGGGCCTGCACCTGTCCGAGGTGGAGGAGGAGGTGCTGCGGGTGACGCAGGCCCCTACCCTGGACGATCTGTGTCTGCGCATCGGCTATGGCGAGATGAGCAGCCAGCAGGTGGCGCTGCGCCTCTCCCACCTCATTGAGCCGCCCCCGGAGCCGACGGCCGCGCCCCCGGCCCAGCGTCCCACCTACACCGGCGGTGTGCGCGTCCTGGGCACGGGCGACCTGCTGACGCGGCTGGCCCGCTGCTGCCAGCCTGTGCCCGGCGATGCCATCATCGGCTACATCACCCGTGGCGAGGGCGTCACGGTGCACCGGCAGGACTGCGGCAACGTGCTGGCGCTGGAGCGGGAGCGTCTGGTGGAAGTGGAATGGGCTGATGGCGGGAACGTCTACCCGGTGGCGGTGCGCATAGACGCCTGGGACCGGGTGGGGCTGCTGCGCGACCTCTCCACCCTGGTGGCCGACGAGCGGGTGAACATGACGGGCGTCCACACCGACGAGCACCAGGACGGGACCATCACCATCTACGTGACGCTGGAGACGCGGGGCGTGGCCCAGCTCATGCGGCTGCTGAACAAGCTGGAAACGGTGCGGGGGGTCATATCTGTGGAGCGGCAGCTACAGGGGGCGGCGGGCGTGTGAGCTGTGGCCGTTTGGGCTACACTTTTTGTAGGGTGCCCCCGTAGCTCAATGGGAAGAGCGGCGGCCTTCTAAGCCGCGGGTTGCGGGTTCGAGTCCTGCCGGGGGCGCCAGCAGCCGCTCGCTTTGAGAGTGTAGCTATCATTGTAGGTGGTCTCGACACCGGCCAATTAGGTGCGGAGTCGGGGGATCCGTACCTTCACCCGAAACCGACCCTCCTTTCTCGAGGTATTGACAACCTGTTTCGCCAGCAACTATTGTCCTGACTAAAGAGAACATGTGTTGCACTAGCTCCAGCCACGGGAGGGACAGCTATGACAGTTGTCTTACCTGCCTTTCTGGCATCCCGCGAGCGCAGCAGCCGTAAGCCGGATCCCCTCGTTAGTGTTAATGGGAAGCAGAAAGGCAAGAAACTCATCGCCTTCGGTTGGTATGGTGGCAAATACTCTCACCTCGACTGGTTGCTTCCCCTCTTGCCTCTCACACATCACTACTGCGAGCCCTTCGGTGGCTCAGCTGCTGTATTGCTGAACCGACCACCGTCCCCAGTAGAAACTTACAACGATATTGATGGAGAGGTGGTGAATTTTTTCCGGGTACTCCGGGAGAGGCCCAGCGAGCTCATCTGGGCCATTACGTTTACCCCCTTCTCCAGGGAGGAGTTCGCTCTTGCAGTATCACCACCTACAGAAGAACTGTCCGAATTGGAACGTGCCCGACGTTTCTACGTCCGTGCCAGGCAGGCACGTACCGGGTTGGCACAAACGGCCACTCTAGGACGCTGGGCTAACTGTAAGAATACCTCTCGCCGTGGCATGTCTGGCGTGATTTCTCGCTGGCTTGGGGGAATCGATATGTTGGCTGACATCGCGGAACGACTACTGCGTGTGCAAATAGAAAATCGGCCCGCGGTAGAGGTTATTAAGCTTTATGATTCCCCGGATACTCTTTTCTATTGCGACCCGCCTTATCCACCGGAGGCCAGAGGGGACGATCGTGCATACGGTTATGAAATGGATGAAGAAGCCCATCGCTATTTAGCGGAAGTTCTGCATCAATGTAGAGGTAAAGTTGCCATTTCTGGATATCGATGTAAATTGATGGATGAACTCTATAAAGATTGGACCCGCATTGATGCGCCGCTGAAGACGTGCCACTCGGTCAAGGAACCAAGGCAAGAGGCGCTGTGGATCAATTATAGCCTGTGAGATGGCACGCAGGATCGATTACCGGCGGGCGGCATACCTGCTAGAGGATGAACTGCGGCAGGCAGAAACAGACTACTCGCGCGGCGCTTGGCCAAGCGTGCCGGACGCGGTAGTGAGGGCGGCCGATGTGCTCTTCGCGACATCAACCCAGTCATTCAGAGAAGCGTTGCTAGGGTGTGCTGTGGCCCGAGTCCTGGATCCGGACATAGACATCACACTACCCTACTCACACCTGGCGGACAACGCTTTCAGCGGGAGGGGCCTTGACGAAAGAGTGATCAACCCCCTCTTGCAAAAGCACCAGATCCCTTGCTCGAAAGGCGCATATCTAGCCGTCTTTCGGCGTTCAGTGCCATTCGACGAGAGCATAGTCAGGGGCCTGAAAGATAAAGAGGGATACAGGGCGTTCCTGTTCTATCTAGCTGAACTAAAGCGGGCCGACACGGATACAGCTCGCGCTCTGCTACGTTATCTGCTGTTGAGATTCATTGACCTTAGAGAAAAGTCGATCATCTCCCTAGTCAAGCCACGACGGCTGGCGCTGGAGCAGTGGCAACGACTGGTTGAAGTGCTGCTTGACAGGCCCAGCGGAGGACAGTTGCCGGTCTTGTTGGCTGTCGCTCTCCTGAAGGCTGTCAGCGGAACATACGGGTTGGGCTGGGATATTCAGTGGCAGCCAATCAATGCGCCGGACGCACCGTCAGGGGCTGCCGGAGATATTACCGTGTATGCTGGGGAGGAGATCTATCTTGCCCTGGAGGTCACCGAGCGATCGGTGGATGAAAACCGTGTCCGCTCTACGTTCCATAGCAAAATAGCACCACAGCGAGTAGGAGATTTCCTTTTTCTCTTTTCCCAACAAGGCCCAACCTCTGGGGCATTCCAAGCTGCCAGACAGTATTTGATGCAGGATTACGAGATAGGCTTTGTCCCGGTCAAGGAGTGGATCATCTGCAATCTTTCCCTCGCAGGCGCAGAGGGCCGACGTCGTTTCCTACAAGAACCTGCTCAATTTGCTTGAGCAATCGTCTGCGATGCTGAAACGAGCATGGAACGAGGTAGTAGAACAGTTGCTAAACGGTGCAGCATCATAATTGCTGCTCCGTAGCAGCTACTCGTGTGCCGTTGCCTTCCGATTGAGGCGCGGCCTGCCCACCGCCGAGGTCGTCGCCGACGCCCGCCACTTCTGAGCGGTCGTCGTTGTATACTGCCTGCGAAGGGCCAGCGTATGCCCGAGGCCGTCGATGCCACCGTCCGCCTGCGCGGCCTGACCTTCCACTACCGCGACTGGGGAGGCGAGGGGCCGCCCCTGCTGCTCCTGCACGGTCTGGCCTCCACCAGCCACATCTGGGACCTGACGGCGCCGCTCCTGGCCGAGCGCTTTCGCGTGCTGGCCCTCGACCAGCGCGGCCACGGCGAGTCCGACAAGCCCGACGACGGCTACGACTTCGATTCCTTCACCGCCGACGTGCATGCCTTCATCGCTGCGCTGGGACTGCAGCGGCCCGCGCTGGTGGGGCACTCCTGGGGCGGCAGCGTCGCCCTCCATTACGCCGCTTCCCATCCTGCAGTGCCCCGCGCCCTAGTGCTGGTGGACGGCGGCTTCCTGGAGATGGCCTCTCTGCCGGGGAACACCTGGGAACGGGTGGAGCGAGAACTGGCGCCCCCCGACTTCACGGGCATGACGGTCGAGTCGCTCCTCGCCTTCGCACCGCGCACGGAACTGGGCGCCATCTGGGGGCCGGAGGTGGAGCGGGCAGTGCTGGCCTGCTTCCACATCGGCGAGGACGGCAGCGTGCGTCCCCGCCTCAGCCGCGAGCGGCACATGCGCATCCTGCGCGCCATCTGGGACCTGAAGGCGTCGGAGCTCTACCCGCGCATCGCCTGCCCGGTGCTGATGGTGGCGGCGCAGCCGTCGGAGCCCCGGGGGCGGGCGGCCGACTTCCTGGCTGCCAAGCGCCTGGGCCTAGCCACCGCCGAGCGGCTGCTGCGCCGCAGTCGCACCCTCTGGCTGGCGGATACCATTCACGACATCCCACTGCAGCGCCCCCGGGAGCTGGCGGAGGCCATAGTCGCCTTCCTAGAGGCCGAAGCGCCCTAGCGCCCCTCGGCGCATAATAGCCTGCGGAGACTGCCCTGCGGAGGTCGAGAGTTGGACCTGCTTTTGCGCGACAAGGTAGCCGTCATCGCCGGAGGCAGCCGGGGCATCGGGCGGGCGGTGGCCCTGGTCCTGGCGGAGGAGGGCTGCCGGCTGGTGCTGGCGGCCCGCGGCGAGGAAGGCTTGCGAAGGGCGCAGGAGCTGGTGGAGGCGAGGGGCGCCGAGGCGTCCATCTTCGCCGGCGACCTGACCCGCCCCGACGACTGCCAGCGCCTAGTGCAGACGGCCCTGGACGCCTTCGGGCGCATAGACATCCTGGTCAACAGCCTGCACGCCTCCCTGCCCGGCCAGGACGAGGAGACCTGGCGTCGGGGGCTGGAGGCGCTGCTGCTGACGCCGGTGCGCCTGACCTCCCTGGTGGCGCCCGTAATGCGCCAGCAGGGGGGAGGAGTCATCGTGCACATGGCTTCCATCTGGGGGCGGGAGTCGGGCGGCACGCCGGCCTACAACGCCGCCAAGGCCGCCCTCATCTCCCACGCCAAGGCGATGGCGACCGCCCTGGCGCCCGATGGCATCCGCGTGGTGGCGGTGGCGCCGGGATCCATCGCCCATCCCGGCGGCACCTGGCGACGGCGCCAGCTAGAAGACCCGGAGGGGATGGCCCACTTCACCCGCGACAACATCCCCTGGTTGCGCTTCGGCACTGCGGAGGAAGTGGCCAACGTGGTGGCCTTCCTCTGCTCGCCGCGGGCCGGCTGGGTGACAGGGGCCTGTGTAGTGGTGGACGGAGGGCAGGGGCGCAGCAACATCTAGGCCCGGCAGCAACGGGCCCAGGAGCGCGCCGCAGGTCCGCGGGCCTGAGGCTACACGTGACTGAGGGCGCCGCCCTCTACCCAGATGACCTGGCCGGTGACGAAGTCGGCGGCATCGGAGGCCAGATAGACGGCCGCCCCGGCCAGCTCATCGGGCCGGGCCAGGCGACGGTACGGCAGGTAGCGCTCCAGCTGGGCCTTGGTCTCCGGGTCCTGCACCAGGCCTTCGCCCTCCACCCAGCCGCAGCCCAGGGCGTTGATGGCCACGCCCCGCCTGGCCCACTCCAGGGCCAGGGCACGGGTCAGGTTCAGGACTCCGCCCTTGGCGGCGCAATAGGCGGAGGCGTTGGCCAGGCCCCTCTCGGCCAGCAGGGGCAGTACGTTGACGATGCGCCCCTTCCCCTGGGCCAGCATGACACGGGCTGCGGCGCGACAGGCCAGGTAGACGGCCGTCAGGTTGCCCTCCAGCACCCGTCGGAAGCGCTCGGTCGTCGTCTCCTCCACCGGGGCGGCGTAGGGGACGTCATGGGCATTCACCAGGATGTCGAGGCGGCCCAGCTCCCGCACCGTCCTGTCTACTGCACCCTCCACCTGGCCTTCGTCCAGCGGGTCGATGGCTAAGGCCAGGGCGCGGCGGCCCACGGCCCAGACCTCGTTGGCACAGGAGTTGGCCGCCACCTCGGCCTCGCGGCGGGGAGAGGTAGCGACGCAGGCGACATCGGCTCCGGCCTCGGCCAGTGCCACGGCGATAGCCCGGCCGGTGGGGTGCTCCACGCCCAGCACCAGGGCGACCTTTTCCGACAGGGACAGCTCCTTCATGTCTGCACCTTCCTGAGAGTTATATGACTGGCCTCGAGGGCGGCGGGGAGGGGGGCCGGGGCGCCCCGGTAGGAGCCCGGCTCCCGCATGACATATTCCTCGATCCAGAGGTCGAAGGGCCGCTCGCCGCTGTCGGCCCAGCGCACCATCTCCTGATGCAGAGGGTGGTTGTAGAAGGCCTTCAGCGACTCCCGGTCGCGCCACCAGGAAAGGGCCAGGAAGGTCCGGGGCAGCAGCCCCCGCGGCCTCTCTACAACCTCCTGATAGAGCAGAAGGCCCTCGGCCGAGAGCAGCGCCCGGCGGAAGCGGCGCCAGCGACGTCCGAAGTAGAAAAAGATGCCGAAGGGGTGCCGCCAGCGCATCCCTGCCACTACCAGGATGGGCGGGTTCTCCAGCTTCAGCACCCTATGCCTCCGGCAGGGGCACCAGCGGTGCCAGGCCGGTGGGGGCCTGCCCGCCCGCCAGGCCGCCTCCTTCGAGGGCGATGACCTGGCCGCTCATGTAGTCCGACAGGGGCGAGGCCAGGAAGACGCAGGCTGGCCCCAGTTCCTCGTCGCGGCCCACGCGGCCCATGGGGATGAACTGACCCCCCCGCAGGTACTGGATGACCATCTGGTTCTCGTGCGGGAAGAATCCGGGGATGATGCAGTTGGCCTGGATGTTGAAGCGAGCGTAGGTCAGGGCCAGGGAGCGAGTGAAGTTGATGATGGCCGCCTTGGCCGAGGCATAGATGAAATTGTTGCGCCCGCCCCTCAGGCCGTAGCCCGACGAGACGTTGATGATCTTGCCCCCGCCTTGCTTTATGAGGTGGGGGATGGCGGCGCGACAGCAGTAGAAGACGCTGGACAGGTTGGTGTCGATGCCCAGCCGCCACTCCTCGTCGGTGATCTCCTCCACCGGCTTGTTGTAGCCGGGGGTGGCGCCGCCGGCGTTGTTGACCAGGATGTCCAGCCGACCCAGCTCCGCCAGCGTCGTCTCGATGAGGGCCGTGCACTGGTCGGAACGGCTGACGTCGGTGGGGACGGCCAGGGCGCGGCGCCCCTTCTCCCGGATGAGGCTGGCCGTCTCTTCGATCTGGTCGCGCGAACGGGCGGCGCAGACCACATCGGCGCCCGCATCGGCGAGGGCCAGGGCCATAGCGCGGCCCAGGCCGCGACCGGCGCCGGTGACCACGGCCACCTTTCCGTCGAGCCTCAGCTTGTCCAGGACGCCCACATCTGCCTCCCTTCTATGAGTCTTCGCGACGCGGGCGGTCGCCGAACCTGGCGTCGCGCCACTCCAGGGCCGCCCGCAGCCCTTGCTCCTTGGCGATGCGGTAGAACTCCCGCACCACCGGCGCCTGACGGGCGATAGCGTCCCGCTCCGCCGCCAGCCGTTGCATGGTGCGGGCGCCCATCAGCTCCATGGCCAGGTTGACGATGCGCTTATTGGCCGCCAGCAGGTCCACGTCTATCTGGCTCATGCGGTCGGCCAGGGTCTCTACCTCCGCCTCCAGTCGGTCGGCGGGCACCGCCTTCAGCACCAGCCCGATGCGCTCCGCCTCGCGGCCATCGATGGTGTCGCCCGTCAGCAACAGCCGCTTGGCCCACTGGGGGCCCACCAGATAAGTCCACATGTGGTTCACGGGCGAGCCCATGGCCCGCACCGGCGGAAAGCCGAAGATGGCGTCCTCCGCGCAGATGACGATGTCACAGAGGAGCACCAGGTCGGTGCCGCCGGCCAGGCAGTATCCGTGCACCTGCCCGATGACCGGCTTGTGCATGTCCCAGATGGCCATGCGCAGGTCCAGCCCCCGCTCCAGGAACCAGATGTCGCGCTCCATGGTGATGCCGGTAGGGGCGTGGGTGCGGTCGCCGGGCGGCGGCGTGATGTCGTAGCCCGAGGAGAAGGCCCGGCCGGCCCCCTTTAGCACCACCACGTGCACCTCCGGGTCGCGGTCGGCCTCCCACAGGGCCTGCGACAGCTCCTGCATCATCTGCCAGGAGATGGCGTTGAGCTTTTCGGGGCGGTTCAGGATTATGCGCGCCTTCCGCCCCTCTCGCTCGTAGATGATGGTCTCGTAGGCCATGCTGACCTCCTTACGGGGCCAGCTTAACGCGGGCGTAAGGGATCTTCAATCCTCTTCCTGTCGCGCCGCCTACACTGCCTATCGCTCCAGGGCCAGGCGCAGCGCCTCCTGCGCCAGCGCCTGGGCATCGGCCTGCCCTGTTACTCCCACCACGCGGACGTTGTTAGCACGGCAGGCCTCCGCCAGCGGCTCCAGGTCCAGGTCGAGGCCCGCACAGACGATGACGCCTCCGCCGGCGCGCCCCATCTCGCGGCAGTAATAGCGGCAGGCCAGCTCCAGGGCAGATGCTGTGGCAGGGCCCAGGTCGGCGCAGAAGAAGAGGGCGTCGAGTCCCCCAAGGGCCTTGGCCATCTGGCGGGCGGTGACCCGCAGGGCCATTTCGTTGCTGCCGTCTATCGCCTGGGACAGGATGGGGTCCTGTCCGGGCCGGCTGAGGCGACGGGCCAGGCGCTGGACGGCGAAAGCGGTCTCGGCGTCCGCCCTGGCAGCCACCAGGGCCAGGCGAGCGCCGGCCTCGGCGAGGGCTTGGGCCAGGGCGCGGCCCACTGCCGTTTCGGCGCCCAGGACGACGACCCGTCTGCCCTCCCAACCCACAGGCCGTCACCGCCCCCTAGGGGGCATCGGTGGCCAGGGCGCGGGCGGCAGCCTCCACCCCTGCCCCCCCGGGGACCTCGTGGCCCAGGCGTCGCAGCTCGACCTCCAGGGCTTGGAGGAGGGCCAGCACGTTCTGAGGCTGGGACGAGTAGCCCATCAGACCGATGCGCCACACCTTTCCTGCCAGGGGGCCGAAGCCGGCGCCGATCTCGATGTTGTGCCGTTCCAGAAGTCCCTGGCGCAGGGCGGCCTCGTCCACCCCCTCCGGGACGCGGACGGTGGTCAGGGGCGGCGCACGCAGCGATTCGTCGGCCACGTGCAGGCGCAGGCCCATGGCCTCCAGGCCGGCCCACAGGGCGCGGGCATGGCGACGGTGACGGGCTATGCGCTCCTCCAGCCCCTCCTCCAGCACCAGGCGGAGGGCCTCCCGCAAGGCGTAGAGCATGGTCATGGGCGGTGTGTGGTGGTAGCGGCGGGGGCCGCCGTAGTAGTCCCGCAGCATGGACACGTCCACATACCAGCTACGGCACGGCTCCCTGCGACGCTGTATGGCCTCCACCGCCCGGGGGCCGAAGGTGATGGGCGCCATCCCCGGCGGCGCCGACAGGCACTTCTGGGTGGCGCTGTAGACCACGTCCAGGCCCCAGGCGTCCACCTCCAGGGGCGCCCCCGAGAGAGACGTGACGGCATCGACGACGATGAGGGCGCCTCGCTCGCGGCAAAGGCGGGCGATCTCCTCCAGCGGCTGCAGGACGCCCGTGGAGGTCTCGGCATGGACGATGCATACCGCCTTGGCCCCCGGGTGCTGGCGCAGCGCCTCCTCGACCTGCTCGGGGGCGATGGCCTCGCCCCATTCCACCTCCACCGTGACCACCAGGGCGCCGCAGCGACGGGCCATGTCGGCCATGCGGGTGCCGAAGAAGCCGTTGATGCAGACGATGACCGTGTCCCCCTCCTCCACCACGTTGTAGATGGCCGCCTCCATGCCCAGGCTGCCCGTGCCGGAGATGGGCAGCGTCAGCTCGTTGCCGGTGCGGAAGACGACCCTCAGCGGCACCTGGGTATCGCTCAGGAGCTGAAGGAAGTCGGGGTCCAGGTAGCCGATGACCGGGGCCATCATGGCCCGGTATATGCGGGGGTGGACGTTGGACGGGCCAGGCCCCAGCAGCAGGCGTGGAGGCGGGTTCAGCTCGGGAAGCTGCATCACTCCTCCTCGGGCGGCTGCCACCGCAACACCGGCCGACGGGCGGCGGTAGCCTCGTCCAGCCTCCGCAGGGGAGTCGTGTGGGGGGCCTCGCGCACCAGTTCGGGCTGCTCCTCGGCCTCGCGGGCGATGGCCAGCATCGCCTCGCAGAAGGCGTCCAGGTTCTCGCGCGACTCGGTCTCGGTAGGCTCGATCATGAGGGCCTCGGGCACGATGAGGGGAAAGTAAATGGTGGGAGGGTGGAAGCCGTAGTCGATGAGGCGCTTGGCGATGTCCAGCGCCTTCACCCCTTTGGCCCGCTGCTTCAGGGCCGAGAAGACCACCTCGTGCAGGCAGGTGCGGTCGTAAGGCAGATGATAGGCCCCCCTCAGCCGCGCCCGCACGTAGTTGGCGTTGATGACGGCGTTCTCGGACACAGCCCGTAGCCCCTCGGCCCCCAGGGCACGGATGTAGGCGTAGGCCCGCACCAGCACGCCGAAGTTGCCCCAGAAGGCCGTCAGCTTGCCGATGCTGCGCTCGGGCTGCGAGAGGAGATAGGAGCCGTTGGACTCCTCGATAACCGGCGCGGGCAGGTAGGGGGCCAGGAACGACTTGCAACAGACAGGCCCCGCGCCGGGGCCGCCGCCGCCGTGAGGCGTGGAGAAGGTCTTGTGCAGGTTCAGAT
Source organism: Dehalococcoidia bacterium (assembly GCA_025062275.1). Taxonomy (GTDB): domain Bacteria; phylum Chloroflexota; class Dehalococcoidia; order SM23-28-2; family HRBIN24; genus HRBIN24. The sequence continues at coordinate 129,405 of JANXAP010000007.1, read as the reverse complement.
GGACCACGTCGAAGCCCATGTCGCCGAAGCGCGCACGCCCCAGGAAGGCGTTCTGGTTGGCGCCATCGCCATAGAGGAGGGCCCCGTGTCGGTGCAGAAGCTCGGCGATGCGCACGATGTTGGGCTCGAACAGCCCCAGCGTGGAGGGGATGGTGAGCATCATGGCCGCCACCGAGCCGTCCAGCTCCTGCTCCAGGAAGGCCAGGTCGACGTTTCCTTCACGGTCCGAGGGCACCGTCACCACCTGAAAGCCGCACATGGCCGCCGAGGCGGGATTGGTGCCGTGGGCCGAGTCGGGCACCAGCACCTTTCGCCTGTGCTCCTGGCCGTGGTCGCGCAGATAGGCCTTCACCATGAGCATGCCCGCCAGCTCCCCCTGGGCACCGGCAGCGGGGGCGAGGCTGCAGGCGTCCATGCCCGTCACCTCGCACAGATAGGACTGGAGACGGTAGAGCAGCGCCAGGGCACCCTGCACCGTGCCCTGCCCCTGGAGCGGGTGCGGGTGCAGGAAACCGGGAAGGCGGGCGACTTCCTCGTTCACCTTGGGGTTGTATTTCATGGTGCAGGAGCCGAGGGGATAGAAGCCCGTGTCTACCGAGTAGTTCAGGCGCGAAAGGGCCAGAAAATAGCGCACCGCCTCGTTCTGGGCCATCTCGGGCAGGCGAAGGTCGGCCCGCAGCAGGTCCTCGGGCGGCAGCTCGGACTCGGGCACGTCCAGGGGTGGCAGGTCGACTCCCCTGCGTCCCGGCCGCGAAAGGTCGAAGGTGAGGCGGGAGCCCACGTCGTCCCGCCTGGGGTCGGGTTCGCCCACACGGTAGGACATGGCCTCACCTCGGCGAGAGGGCGGCCAGGGCCTCCACCAGCCGCTCCATCTCCTCGCGCGTGTTCATCTCGGTCACACAGAGCAGCATGCCGTTTTCGATGCGGTCGGACACGTCCAGCCCGCCGATGATGCCCCTCTCCAGAAGGGCCTCGTTGACCTGCGAGGGAGGACGCGGACAGCGCACCACGAACTCCTTGAAGAACACCCCCGAGAGGGGAAGGGAGTAGCCGGGCAGGGAGGCGATGCGCTCTGCCAGGTAGTGGGCCTTATGGTAGCACAGCTCGGCCACCCGCCGCAGCCCGCTGCGCCCCAGCAGGGTCAGGTAAACGGTGGCGGCCAGGGCTACCAGTTGCTGGCTGGTGCAGATGTTGGACGTGGCCCGCTCGCGACGGATGTGTTGCTCCCGCGCCTGCAGGGTCAGCACGTAACCGGTGCGGCCGTTGCGGTCGGTGGTCCGCCCCACGATGCGCCCTGGCAGATAACGCAGGAACTCCTTTCGGCTGGCCAGCAGGCCCAGATAGGGGCCGCCGAAGGAGAGGGGCCAGCCCAGGGGCTGGCCCTCGGCGGTGGCGATGTCGGCGCCATAGCTGCCGGGGGGGCGGAAGAGGCCCAGGGAGATGGGGTCGGTGCTGGTCACCAGCAGGGCGCCGACACGGTGGGCGGCCTCGGCCAGGGCGCCCATGTCTTCCAGGTAGCCGAAGAAGTTGGGCGACTGCACGGCCAAGCAGGCATGGTCCTGCCCCAACTCTTGGCTCTCGGGGCTGACCAGGTCCACCTCCAGGTCGCGGCCGAAGGCGTAGGTGCGGACCACTGCCTGGTAGGCGGGGTGCACGGTGGCGAGGATGGCGATGCGGCGTCGCCCGGTCACGGCTGCCGCCATGAGGCAGGCCTCTGCCAGGGCGCTGGCGCCGTCGTACATGCCGGCGTTGGCCACGTCCATCGCCAGCAGCTCGCAGACCATGCTCTGGAACTCGAACATGGTCTGGAGCGTGCCCTGCGAGATCTCCGGCTGGTAAGGGGTATACGCCGTGTAGAACTCGGAGCGGGATATCACCTGCAGGACGGCGCTGGGCACGAAGTGACGGTAGGCGCCCGCGCCCAGAAAGCAGGCCATCCCGTCCTGTCCTGGGTAATGGTTGCGCCCGGCCATCTCGGCCATCTCTCTCGAGAGCTCGGCTTCCGAGAGGCCTGCTGGCAGCCGCAGCCCGTCGATGCGCAGGCTGACGGGAATATCGGCGAAGAGGTCCTCGACGCTCTCGACCCCGATAGCCGAGAGCATGTGCCGGCGGTCCTCGTCGGTGTTGGGGATGTAGGGGTGGGGCGAACCGGCGTTCATGGGCCTAGGCCTGGGCCTCCTGGGCCACATAGGCGTCGTATTCTTCGGCGGTCATGAGACGTTCGACCTCCGACGGGTCCGAAAGACGCACGCGGATCATCCAGCCGCGGCCGTAAGGGTCGAGGTTCACCAGCTCCGGCCTTTCCTCCAGCTCGGCGTTCACCTCCAGCACCTCGCCCGAGACGGGAGCGAAGAGGTCGGAGACGGCCTTGACCGACTCGATCTCGCCAAAAGGCTCCATCTGGCGGACGGGCGTCCCCACCGAGGGCAGCTTGACATAAACGATATCGCCCAGCTGGTCCTGGGCGTAGTCGGTGATGCCCACGGTACCCACATCGTCCTCCACCAGCACCCACTCGTGTTCCCTGGTGTAGCGTCGGTCCTTGGGGCTGGGCACTCGTCGCCTCCTGTCGCGTTCATGGCCGTGGTGGCCGGTAGAAAGGCCGCGGCACCACCTCTACCGGCAGGGGGCGTCCCCTCACGCCCACTGTAAGAGCTGTACCCACTTTCGCCAAGGGGGGCGGCAGGAAGCCCAGGCCGATGCTCACGCCCAGGGTGGGGGAGTAGCCCCCGCTGGTGACGTGGCCTACCTCCTCCCCGTCGTGATAGATGGGGTAGCCCGCCCGCATGATGCCCCGCTCCCTCGCCCGCAGGCAGGCCAGAAGGCGCCGCGGGCCCTCCTGCCGCACCTGCAGCAGCGCTCGACGCCCGACGAAGTCGGCACCGTCGTCCAGGCTCACGGCAAAGGCCAGGCCCAGCTCGAAGGGGTTCACGCCCTCGTCTATGTCCTGGCCGTAAAGGGGCAGGGCTGCCTCCAGCCGCAGCGTGTCGCGGGCGCCCAGCCCGCAGGGGGCGGCGCCGGCATCCAGCAGCCGGCGCCAGAGGGCCGTCCCCGTCCCTGCTTCGACCACCAGCTCCAGCCCGTCTTCGCCCGTGTAGCCGGTGCGAGACGCGAAGAGGACTCCTTCGCCCCAGGGCAGCTCGGCGCAGCCCCTCCTGGGCAATCTGGCCAGCTCCGCACTCAGGACGGCGGCGCAGGTCGACACCGCCCGCGGCCCCTGCACCGCGACCATGGCCGTGCTGCGGTGTCTGTCCGCCAGCTGCGCCCCGGCGGGCAGGTGGGCTTCCAGCCAAGCCCGCACCTTGTCAGCGTTGGCGGCATTGACCACCAGCAGGAACCTCTCGGAGGCCAAACGGAAGACGTAGATGTCGTCCAGGATGCCGCCCGCCTCGTTGCAGAGGAAGGAGTAGTGCCCCTGGCCCGGAGCGAGGCGGTCGACGGCGTAGGTGCAGAGGCGGCGCAGGCCGCTGGCGGCCTCCCTCCCCAGCACCTCTATGCGGCCCATATGGGAGACGTCGAACATCCCCACCGACTGACGCACAGCGCGGTGCTCCTCGATGATGCCGCTGTACTGGAGGGGCATCTCCCAGCCAGCAAAGGGCACCATGCGCGCTCCCAACCGCAGATGTTCGTCGTAGAGGGGTGTGCGCAGAAGGGTGGGGTCACTCATGGCCTTGAGACGAGAGGGGTAGCCAGCGGCGACGGTCGCCCTCCAGCACCAATCGACCCAGACCGGGGTACGGGGCGTGGACGGCGATGAGGAGGGCGCGGCGCTCCAGGGCCTTCTCGATGACCTTCTTCTTGGTCTCCAGGTTCACCAGGGGCAGGACGTCGAAGGCCGAGAGCCAGGCCACCCGTTCCAGCATGAGGGGGTGCTGGGCCACCTCTCCGAGGTAGATGGCCAGCTCTCCGCCCGACTCCAGCTCCACCAGGTAATGATGGGCCGTGTGGCCGGGTGCGGGCACCATGCGCACCCCCGGCAACACCTCGGCCGTCCCCTCCACCAGCTCCACCTGGCCGGCATCGTCCAGCGGCTCGAAGTTCTCGGGCAGGTAGGTGGCACGGGTGCGCTCGTTGGGGCGTTGGGCCTCCTCCCACTCTCCCTTGGGGACGAAGTAGCGGGCGCGGGGGAAGGTGGGCACCGGCCGTCCGTCCTCCAGCCTGGTGTTGCCCCCGGCGTGGTCGAAGTGGAGGTGGGTGTTGATGACCGCGTCCACATCCCGGGGGCCGATGCCCTCGCGGGCCAGCGCCTCCAGCAGCTGCCCCGTCTCCTCCAGGCCGGCGCCGGCGGGGCTGCGTGACCCGCGCTTGCTGCCTACGCCGGTCTCGATGAGCACCGTTCTGCCTCCGGAACGGACCACCAGGCAGTTGAGGCCCAGGGGCAAGCGGTGCTGTTCGTCCAGGGGGCCCACCAGCGGCTCCCACAGGACGCGGGGGGTGACCCCGAACGTGGCCCCGGCATCGAAACGAATGGGGCCGTCGCTGACCACCAGCAGCTCTAGCTGGCCGAGCCTGAGGCGGGCGCTCATGGGGCAAGGCCAAAATACCTGTCCGCCCCGGACGGGTCAACGGGTTTGCCCCCGCGAGGTTCGGCCCCGTATAATTGGGGCAGCCGGCCATCGTCTGACAGGAGAGGGAGGCATGGGAACGCCCTACGCTTACTTCCGCCGTCAGTTCATGCCCCTGTCCGAGGCCAAGATCGGCGTCATGACCCATGCCTTCAACTACGGCACGGCTGTCTTCGAGGGCATCCGCGGCAACTGGAACGAGGAGGAGGGGCAGGTCTATCTCTTCCGCATGAAGGAGCACTACCAGCGCCTGCGCCGTAGCTGCCGCATAATGCTCATCGACCTGCCCTACGATGACGAGGAGCTGGCGGCCATCACCACCCGGCTGGTGGAGCTTTCGGGCTTTCAGGAGGACGTCTACGTGCGGCCCCTGGCATACAAGAGCTCCGAGGTGCTGGGGGTGAGGCTGCACAACCTGGAGGACGACTTCCTCATCTTCGTGGCCCCCTTCGGCCCTTATCTGGACGTGGAGAAGGGCGCCCGCTGCTGCACCTCCTCCTGGCGACGGGTGGAGGACACGGGCATCCCTGCCCGGGCCAAGATAACGGGCATTTACGCCAACTCGGCCCTGGCCAAGACGGAGGCGAACCTCAACGGGTTCGACGAGGCCATCATGCTGGACGAGCGGGGGCACGTTTCCGAGGGCAGCGGCGAGAACATATTCATCGTGCAGGACGGGAAGCTGGTGACCCCGCCACCGTCCGACAACATTCTGGTAGGCATCACCCGCGACACCGTCATCACCCTGGCCCGCGAGGAGCTGGGAGTGGAGACAGTGGAGCGGCCCATCGACCGCAGCGAGCTTTACGTGGCCGACGAGGTGTTCATGACCGGCACCGCTGCCCACATCACCCCCGTGGTAGAGATAGACCACCGTCCCGTGGGCGACGGCCGCCGCGGCCCTCTGACTGCCAAGCTGCAGGAGCTGTACTTCCAGGTCATCCGCGGCCGGCACCCCAAGTACCGGCACTGGTGCACGCCGTGCTACTCGAAGGTCAGGACATAGCTTCCGAGCGGCCGGGCACCTGGCGAGGGGCCCTGTTCGCTGCCGCCGTTTCTCTGGGCTGTTTCGCCCTGGCTGGCCTGCTGGCATACCGAGTGGCCGACTGGCCCATCTCGTGGTCGCGCTTCCTGGGCTACCTCGGCGCTGGCCTGCTGGGCGCGGCGGGCCTGGCCTTCGCCTACTGGGCCTACGCCTGCCGCACCCTTCGCTACGCCCTCACCAGCGAGCACCTGGGCATCCGCTTCGGCCTGGTCTGGCACCTGGTGCCGTGGTCGGCGGTGAAGGAGGTGTCCACCCTGGAGGACAGGCCGCAGGTCTCGGGCCTGGCCTGGTGGGGGCTGCGGGCCGGCCGCAGCAGTTCCGGCGAGGATGGCCAGGTGCTGGCCTTCGCCACCCGCTGGCGAAAGGGCGCGCTGGTGCGCGTGCGGACCGACGACGCCGCCTACATCCTCTCCCCTGACGATCCGGTGCGCTTCGTGGCCCAGGCCCGACGCCTGGCCAACAGCAGGCGCGGCTACCCTGCGGGAGCTGTGCGCTCCGAGCGGCTGGGGCCTGCCGCCCTCCCCCTGTGGGGCGACCGGGCGGTGGCGTTGCTGGTGGCCCTGGGACTGGCCCTGGGGCTGGGGCTGCTGGCCTATTTGTGTGCTATCTATCCCGGGCTGTCGGAGCAGGTGAACTACGTCCTGCCGCCGCTCGGGTCGGACCAAGACCTGGTGTCCAAGAAGGAGCTGTTCAAGCTGCCGGCCACCGCCCTGGCCCTGCTGGGGGTGAACGTGGGGGCCGGCCTGGTCCTCCACCTGCGAGAGCGGGCCGCTGCCCACCTGCTGCTGAGCGGAGGGGTCCTGATGCAGGTCCTGTTCTGGGCGGCGACCCTGGCCGTGGTCTCGCGCCTCTAGGGGGACAGCATCAGCGGGCGCTGGCTCTGCCCTCTTCTTCTTCTCTTCTGGCTGCTGGCCGCCTGCAGCTCCGGCAGCGGCTCCCTGCCCGTGGCCGCCCCGCAGCTCCTGCAGGAGGAGCTGTCGCCGGCACCCGCCCCCACTCCATCGCCCACCGGGGCGCCCTCACCGACGCCTGTCCCCTCGCCAACGCCCACGCCCAGGCGCGCCGCCGTCGCTCAGGCGCCTGCCGCCGGGCCTGCGGAGTCCTCGACCGCCGTCCCTACTCCCACGCCGGTGCCTCGCGGAGGCTCGTATATAGCCCTGGGCGACTCCCTCACAGTGGGCACCGGCTCCACACCGGGACACAGCTTCGTGGCGCTGCTGGCACAGGCGCTGGGGGAGGGTATCCAGGTCCTCAACCTGGGCCACGGCGGCGATACCAGCAGCGAGCTGATGGAGCACGGGCACCTGGATCGGGCCATCGCCGAGATCCGCGCACGCAACTCCGATGACCGCCTCGACAACGATGTTCGCCTGGTGACCCTGACCATCGGCGGCAACGATATGCTCGACCTGTTCTTCAACTATGTGGCCCGCGGCCGTTGCGCCGACCGCAACGCCTTCCTCTCGTCCCAGGAATGCCTGGACTTGTTCCGCACCACCCTGGCTTCCCTGGAGCGTAACCTGGACACCATACTCGCGCGGCTGCGGCAGGAGCTGCCTCAGGGGGCCATCGTTCTTTTCACCCTATACAACCCCTTCTCGGGCCGCGACCCCACCGTCGGCCCTCTGGGCGACCTGGCCCTGGAGGGGGAGGCCGGGACGGCGGTGCCCCGAGGCGTGAACTATGTGCTCAGGACGGCAGCCCAGCGTCACGGTGTCCTGGTGGCCGACGTCTTCCGGCCGTTCGAAGGCCGTGGCGGCGAGCTGGTCTCGACCGATGGCATTCACCCCAATGACCGTGGATACCAGGTGATGGCGGACGTGGCCCTGGCCGTCCTTACCTCGGCGGTCCGGCGGGGTGGAGAGTGAGGAAATACGACGTCATCGTCCTGGGGGCGGGGCCTGCCGGCTCGACCTGTGCCCTTCTGCTGGCCAGGGCCGGGGCGAGGGTGCTCGTGCTGGAGCGGTCCAGGCTTCCCAGGGACAAGCCCTGCGGCGGCGGCGTGACCCTGAGGGCCAGTGCCTGGGCGCCGCTGGACGTGTCGTCAGTGGTGGAGCGGACCGTCTACGGGGCGCGCTTCTCCCTGGCGCTGGGGCCTCACTTCGACCGCTGGCACCCCTTGCCTCTGACCTACATGACACGGCGCTCTCGACTGGACTTCTTCCTGGCCAGCGCGGCGGCGGAGGCCGGCGCCGACCTGCACGACGGCGAGGCCGCCCAGGCGCTGGAGGCGGACGGCGCCGGCATGACGGTGCGCAGCGCCCTCGACGCCTACCGGGCCGGCGTCGTGGTGGGGGCCGACGGGGCCAACGGCCTGGCATCGCGATCGCTGGGCGCCCGCGAGACCTATGAAGAGGCAGTGGCTCTCGAAGGCAACGCCTCCGTGCCCGATGCCGTGCTGGAGGAGTGGCGAGAGCTGGTGGCCCTGGACCTGGGGGGACTGGCTGGAGGCTATGGCTGGGTCTTCCCCAAGGGCGACCATCTGAACGTGGGAGTGGGCGCCTGGAAGTATGCCGCCTCCACCCTGCGGCCCAAGCTGGAGGCGCTGTGCCGCCGCTACGGGCTATCGCCCGCGTCCCTGTGGGGATTGAGGGGCCATCACCTGCCGCTGCGCCGCCCCGACTCGCCCCTGGCGCGCGGGCCGGTCCTGCTGGTGGGGGATGCGGCGGGGCTGGTGGACCCCCTGTCGGGCGAGGGCATCCACATGGCCTTCCTGAGCGGTCGTCTGGCCGCCGAGGCCATCGTCCCCTATCTCGATGGCCGCTCGCCGAACCTGCGTCCCTATGTCGAAGCCGTCGAGCGGCTCATCGCGCCGGAGCTGGAGCTGTCGCGGCACCTGCACGAGGCCTTTCACTTCGCTCCCCCTCCCTATGTGGCCCTTCTGTCCCGCAGCGAGCACTTCTGGCGCCTGTTCTGCCGCCTCATCCGGGGCGAGGTGACCTATCGAGGGTTGGTGCGCATGCTGGGGCCGATGGGGCCTTTGCTCCGCTTCTTCGGGAGGGTGGCGAGAAGGCGAAGGGAGGCGCGGGTGTCGTCAGTCCTGGGCCGGCGGCCGTCGTCCCCGACGGTGCCGGAAGGCCTCTAGGTAGCGCTGTCGCTGCCGCTCCTGGGTCACGTGCAGGTACACCTGGGTGCTGGTGGGGGTGGCATGGCCCAACAGCTCCTGGACGACCCTCAGGTCGGCGCCCCCGTCCAGCAGGTGAGTGGCGAAGCTGTGGCGCAGCAGGTGAGGCCACACCCGCTTGTCGATGCCGGCCCGCTGGGCATATTTCTTGACCAGTTCCTGCACCCATCGTCCCGAGAGGCGCTGGCCGTCGCGGTTGAGGAAAAGGGCCCGCTCGTGGGCGTCCCGTGTCAGCAGCGGACGCGCCTCGACCAGGTAGCGACGCAGTGCCTCCACTGCCGGTGTGCCCAGCAGGACGATGCGCTCTTTGCCGCCCTTGCCCATCACCCGCGCGGTGGCCTCCTCCAGGTCCACGTCGTCCACGTCTAGCCCCACCACCTCGCTCAGGCGCACGCCGGCAGCGTAGACCAGCTCCAGCAGGGCGCGGTCGCGAATCCCCTGAGGCGACTCATCGTCGGCGGCCTCGATGAGGGCGGCCACGTGCTGATAGGTCAGATAGCTGGGCAGGCGGCGAGGCCGTTTGGGACCACGCACCTGCTCCAGGGGGTTGGAGGGGATGGCCCCCTCCCGCACGAGGAAGCGATAGAAGGAGCGGACGGTGCTCACCTTTCGGGCAACGCTGGCCGGCGCTGTCCCCTTCTGGTGGAGAAGCGACAGGTATGCGCGGAAGTCCTGGCGGGTCAGGGAAGCGACCTGCAGTTCTTCCCTGGCCAGAAACTCGAAGAACTGGCGCAGGTCGTTGCGGTAATTGCGGACGGTGTACGGCGAGAGGTTGCGCTCCGCCGCCAGATGGCGCAGATAGGCCTCGGCCCATTGCCAGTCGGTCATGGCGCCGTCCCCCTCAGGATGCCACGGAGGCGGCGCCGCGCCAGCTACAGGCGGTGCAGCGGGCGCCGTCGCGGCCATCGGCCACCAGGAGGCCGGCGCACTGGGGGCAGGGTGAGGCGAGGGGCCGCCGCCAGACCACGAAGTCGCACTGGGGGTAGCGGGAGCAGCCGTAGAAGGGGCGGCCGCGCCGGCTGCGGCGCTCCACCAGGTCGCCTCCGCACTTGGGGCAGGCGGCGCCGGTGCTTACCAGGTAAGGGCGCCTGCCGCGGCATTCGGGGTAGCGAGAGCAGGCCAGGAAGGGGCCGTAGCGGCTGTGCTTCACCACCATGAGGGCGCCGCAATCGGGGCAGGCCTCCTCGGCGGGCGCTGGTGGCTCCTCCCCCTCTAGCGGACGGGCGTTCCGGCACTCCGGGAAGCCGGAGCAGGAGAGGAAGCGTCCCCGCCTGCCCCAGCGGATGACCATGGGCCGTCCGCACAGTTCGCAGGTCTGGTCGGTGGCCTCGGTGGCCTTGGGGGCCTTGTCGGCCCGGGCCAGCGCCTGCTCCAGGGGGCCGTAGAACTCTCGCACCACTGGTTGCCAGGCCCGCTCGCCACGAGCTATCTCGTCCAGCCTGTCCTCCATCTCGGCGGTGAAGTCCACGTCCACGAACTCGGGGAAGTGCTGGACTAGCAGGTCGTTCACCAGTCTCCCCAGGTCGGTGGGGCGGAGCTGGCGCCCCTCCCTCTCCACGTAGCCCCGCTCGAGGAGGGTGGCGATGATGACGGCGTAGGTGCTGGGCCGGCCGATACCCCTCTCTTCCAGGGCCTTGATGAGGGAAGCCTCGGAGTAACGACGCGGCGGCTCGGTGAAGTGCTGCCTCGGCATCAGCTCCAGCAGGGACAGCACGTCCCCTGGCGCTAGCTCGGGGATGGCCCCTGTGCCGTCCTGCTCCTCTTCCTCGTCGCTCCCCTCGATATAGAGCTGATGGTATCCGGGGAAGAGGAGGACGGAGCTGCTGGCCCTCAGCAGGAAAGGCTCCCCGGAGGGGGGATGGGCGGAGATGTCCACCGACCGCACCTCGTAGCGGGCGTCGGCCATCTGGCAAGCGAGCGTCCTCTGCCAAATGAGGGTGTAGAGCTTCAGCTGGTCGTCGCTCAGGTACGGGCGCAGGGACTCGGGGTCGCGGTGCACCGAGGTGGGGCGGATGGCCTCATGGGCCTCCTGCGCGTTCTTCACTTTGGTCTTGTACTGGCGGGGGGTGCGGGGCAGGTAGTCGGGGCCGTAGTGCTGGCGGATGTAGTCTCGCACCTCCTCGCGGGCCGACTCGGCCAGGTGGGTCGAGTCGGTGCGCATGTAGGTGATGAGGCCCACCTCGCCCTGGGCGCCCAGGCGGACTCCCTCGTAGAGCTGCTGGGCTATGACCATCGTCTTCTGGGCCGAAAAGCCCAGACGCCGCGCTGCCTCCTGCTGAAGGGTGCTGGTGATGAACGGCGGTGGCGGGCGACGGGCCTGCTCCCGCCTGTCCACCGACTCCACCCGGTAGAGGGAGGAGCGCAGGATGGCCACCAGCCGTTGGGCCTCGGCCTCGTCTGGTATCTCCAGCTTCTGGCGGCGGCCGAGGTAGCCTACCAGGCGGGCGGCGAAGGAGGCGTCGCCCTTGGCCAGGAGGGCGTCGATGGTCCAGTACTCGCGGGGAACGAAGGCCTCTATCTCCCGCTCTCGCTCCACCAGCAGGCGCAGGGCCACCGACTGCACCCGGCCGGCCGAGAGGCCTCGCTTTACCTTGCGCCAGAGGAAGGGGCTGAGCTTGTAGCCCAACAGCCGGTCCAGGATGCGGCGGGCCTGCTGGGCCTCTACCAGCCGCATGTCGATGTCGCGGGGATTGCGGAACGCCTCCCGCACGGCCTGGGGGGTTATTTCGTGGAACACGACGCGGCGATAGGGCCTCCCCAGGAGGCCGGCGGCATGCAACAGGTGCCAGGCGATGGCCTCCCCCTCGCGATCGGGGTCGGTAGCCAGGTAAACGGTGCTGGCCTGCTGGGCTGCCTCGCGGATCTGGCGAAGGGCCTTCTCCTTGTCGCGAATGATCACGTAGCGGGGCTGGAAGCCAGCCTCGATGTCCACCCCCAACTCTCGCTTGGGCAGGTCGCGCACATGGCCTAGGGAGGCCAGCACCTTGTACTGCTTGCCGAGGATGTTGGCGATGGTGCGGGCCTTGGCCGGCGACTCCACCACCACTACGTCGTGGCCGTTGCGCTCGGGCATGGCTAGCGTCCGCCTCCGCTCAGGGAGTGGGCGCGAACATAGGTCATGATGCCCACCTGCTTCACCAGTCCCTTCAGCTCCAGCATAGCCAACGCGCTGCTCACTGTCGCTATGGGCAGGCCGCTGAGACGGCAGACCTCGTCCACATGGCGTGGCTCCCTACCCATATGACGCAGGACTGCGGCTTCCGTGTCTCCGTTGGCCGTGGGGGCGGCCGGGGACGGTCGGTGGGGCACCAGCGTGAGGTTCAGTTCCTCCAGCACGTCTTCCACGGTCTGCACCAGCTTCGCCCCCTGCTGCAGAAGCCAGTGGGGGCCGCGGCTCTGGGGCGAGAAGATGCTGCCGGGGACGGCGAAGACCTCCCGGTCTTGCTCCACGGCCCAGCGGGCGGTATTGAGGGCGCCACTGGTCATGTCCCCCTCCACCACCAGCACCCCCAGCCCCAGGCCCGCCATGATGCGATTGCGGCGGGGAAAGTAGTCTGCACGCGGGGTGGTGCCCAGGGGATAGTCGCTCACCAGGGCACCGTGCTCCATCACCTCCCGCGCCAGGCGAGCGTGCTCCGGAGGGTAGACCAGGTCGAGGCCGCAGGCCATGACAGCGATGGTGCGGCCTCCCGCCTCTATCGCCGCCCGGTGGGCGATGGCGTCTATGCCGCGGGCCAGTCCACTGACGATAGTGATGCCCGCCCGGGCGAGGCCCCAGGTCAGCTCCTCGGCCGCCTGCCGTCCGTAGGCGGTGGGGCGGCGGGTGCCCACTACTGCCACGGCCGTCTGGTCAGCCTCCGTCAGCTGGCCCCGGACGTAGAGGACGGGCGGCAGGTCATGTATCTCCCTCAGCAAGGGGGGATAGCCAGGGTCGTGCCAGGTGAAGGCCCGCACTCCCAGACGCTCCAGCCGCTCCATCTCCTGGTCGGGAGATATGCGCCCCCGACGCTGGACTATGGAGCTGACGGTGCGCTGGTCCAATCCGGCTGCCAGCAGCTCAGGGGCCGGGGCGCTCCACGCGGTCTCCAGATCGCCGAAGCGCCGCTCCAGCAACTGGAGGCGTGCCCGCCCCACGCCCGGAATACGGCCGAAGGCCACCCAGTACTTCAGGTCCGGCCGCATGGCTGGCAATCATTCTAGCACGGTGCCCCTGCGGGAACGGGGAGCGGTCAGTCCGGCTGCCCCTCGGCCGGAGCACGACGGGAGACGTGGACGCGCTTGATCTTGCGCCCCAGCATGGAGACGACCCGCAGCACCAGGCCGTCCACCTCGATCTGGTCGCCGACGCTGGGCACCTTCCCCAGGTGGTGGTAGATGAAGCCTCCGACGGTGTCGTAGTCCTCGTTCTCCAGTCGGACGCCGAACATCTCCTCCAGGGCGTCCACGGTGACGCGGGCGTCCAGCAGCACCTCGCCGTTGGCCAGCCGCTGGACCGGCTCCTCGAAGGAGTCGAACTCGTCCGCCAGCTCGCCGACGATCTCCTCGACAATGTCCTCCACCGTCACCAGGCCGGCGGTGCCGCCATACTCGTCCACCACGATGGCGATGGATACGCGCTGGCGCTGCATTTCGGCCAGCAGGTCGTGAACGGGCTTCGTGTCGGGCACGAAGTAGGCTGGCCTCAACAGCTCCCGCACGTTCTGGGGGCGGACGTGGTTGGCCAGCACCCTCAGGACGTCGCGGGCGTGAACGACGCCGACGATGTTGTCGATGGTGTCTTCGTAAACGGGCAAACGGCTGAAGCCTTTCTGGACCATGGTGCGGGCCACCTCCTCGAAGGAGGCGTCCGCCTCCACTGCCACTATGTCCACCCTGGGCACCATGATCTCCCACACGGTGGTGTCCCCCAGCTCCAGGACCGAGCGCATCATGGTCATCTGGGCCGGGGAAGGCTCATGGCCCAGCAGGCGCGCCACCGCCTCCAGGGCTGCCTGTTCGCCTCGGCTAGCGGCGTCGCGCCGCAAGGGGGCGGCCAGCATCCGTCCCAGGGGACGGGCCAGGCGGCAGACCAGGCGGGCCAGGGGCAGCCAGCGGGAGCGGGGCAGGCGAGGGATGGACAGGCGAGCGCCCACGTGGGCTGTCAGCCAACCTGCCACCGCCAGCAGGCCGCCGCCCGTCCAGGCCAGGGGTCCTTCCTCGGTGGCTGCGTCCAGCAACCGGGCCGCGGCCAGGGCCGAGGGCACCAGCAGGCCGCCGCCCAGCAAGGCAGCCCCCAGACGCGCGTCCTCCCAGGCCCAGGGGTCCTGCCGCCTTTGCTCTCTCCCCCCGCTGACGGTCGCGGCCCAGGGGCCTAGCTGGAGGCCGGCATCGGCCAGGGCCACCAGGGCCAGGAGAGCTATGGTGAGGAGGAAGAGACAGAGGCTAGCCCAACTGCTGGTGTCCACTCTCGTCCCTGGCGCCGCCCTTCTCCAGGGGACGGGCCGGCACGCCCACCACCACCGCACCCGCGGGCACGTCTCTGGTGACCACCGACCCCGCCCCTGTGGCGGCGCCCCTCCCGATGCGCACGGGCGCTACCAGCATCGTGCCACTACCGATGAAGGCCCCGTCCTCGATGACCGTGCGGTGCTTGTACCTGCCATCGAAGTTGCAGGTGACGGTGCCGGCGCCGATGTTCACGTCAGCTCCGACTTCGGCATCGCCCACGTAGGAGAAATGGTTGACCTGCGTGTTGCGGCCCAGCCGCGACGCCTTCACCTCGGCGTAGTTGCCCACCCTGACGCCCGGCCCCAGGTGGGCGCCCTGGCGCAGGTGGGCGAAAGGACCCACCTGTACATCCTCCTCCAGCACTGAGTCCTCCACCACCGAAGCGATGACCCGGCAGCCGTCGCCGAGGGTCGAGTCCATCACCACCGCGTTGGGGCCTATCTCGCAGCCCCGGCCGACGACCGTCCGCCCGCCGATGGTGGTGTTGGGCCTGATGACGGTGCCGGGGCCGATGCGGACCTCTGGCCCAATGTAAGTCGTCAGGGGGTCTTCTATCGTTACGCCCGCCTCGGCCAGGGCCGTGCAGAGGCGGAGCCTGTCTTCCAGCGCCCGGCGCCAGTGCCCTTCCAGCTGGAGGCCGGACAGAGATTGGGGGGAAGGTCTGCGGGCCACGGCCCACTCCCTCAGGGGAACCGACGGACGAATGCCAGCGCTGCACCCTCGGGGACGGGTGCCGTCGCCCGGCCGTTATCTGGAGGTGTGTCCTTCAAAGGGCATCGCCGTCAGCCGCGCGCTGACCGACATAAATGCTAAACGCTCCGGCCCGACCCCGTCAAGAGCGCCCCGTCCCCGTAACAGGCCTTCCCCATGAGGAAAAAGTAGACGAGTCGTATACACACCGCGTCCGTCGGATATAATCGGAGTGTCCGATGACGGCCGGTCGCCCGCACGGCCCAGCATATCTGTCAGGAGGTAAGAAGCCATGAAGGTGGAGGCCACCATAACGGCCCCCAGCAGCATCGACGACATAGTCAACCATGCCCGTCATCTGGAGGAGTTGGGGTTCGATACCATCCTGGTGCCGGAGGCTGGCCACGACCCCTTCCTGCCCGTCATGGTTCTGGCGGAACATACCTCTCGCGTGACCCTGGGCACAGGGGTAGCGGTGGCCTTTCCTCGCAGCCCCTTCGTCACAGCCCAGATAGCATGGGACCTTCAGCGCTTCTCGGGCGGTCGTTTCCAGCTGGGACTGGGCACGCAGGTGCGGGCCCACAACGAGCGGCGCTACTCCACGCCCTGGACGGGCAAGCCGGTGGCCCGGCTGCGGGAATACATACTGTGCATGCGGGCCATCTTCCAGACCTTCCACCAGCCGGAGCGGCCCCAGTGGTTCACGGGCAAGTATTACCAGTTCACCCTCATCAACCCCTTCTTCAATCCCGGACCGTGGAACGGCAACCCGAAGGTGCCCATCTACATCGCTGGCCTCAACAGGCTCAACTGTCAGCTGGCGGGAGAGGTGTGCGATGGCCTGCGCATCCACACCTTCGTGACCCCCAGGTACATCCGCGAGGTGGTGGTGCCGGCGGTCCATGAGGGTGCCAGACGGGCCGGCCGCGACCCCTCCGAGATAGACATCGTCGGCAACATCTTCGTCATCACCGGCGAGACCAAGGCGGAGATGGAGGAAGCGCGGGAGGTCATTCGCCACCACATCTCCTTCTACGGGGCTACCAAGACCTACTTCCCGGTGCTGGAGATGCACGGCTGGGCAGAGATCGGCGAGCGGCTGGTGCGCCTGTCGCGAGAGGGGCGCTGGCGGGACATGCCGGCCCTCATCAGCAACGAGATCGTGTCGGAGATGAGCGTCATGGGCAGCCTCAGCGAGATCCCGTCGCTGATCAAGGAGCGCTACGGCGGCCTCATCACCAGCATCAACATGGTCTTCGGCCCGCCCTACGAGCGCCTTCAGGAGCGACAGCGGCGCCTGTTCGAGATCGTGGGGAAGCACCTGATGGCCGACCTGAAGGCCATCTGATCCCGGCGCGCGACCCTCGGGCAGCCATGGACGACCGAGACCTGACGGCTATCTGGAGGCTGATGTTCCAGTACGCCGTCTGCGTCTGGAACAAGGACGCCGACGGCATCGCCGAGCTCTTCGCCGAGGACGGCGTTGTCGACCTGGGGACGGGTGGCGCCGTGGCCGGCAGAGAGCAGATACGGCAGGTCTACCGGCGGGCCTTCGCCGAACAGGACCTTTTCCCGTTCATCCGCGACCCGGTGGTCCAGGTTGAGGGCGACCGGGCCAGGGGTGGCTGTCGACTCCAGCTCCGCGCCTTCGTGGGCGGGCGCTGGTTCCGGGGCGGCGGAGAGTACGAGGACGAGTTCGTCCGCACCGCCGAGGGCTGGAAGTTTCTCAGGCGTCGGCTCCAGTTGACCGAGTTCGAGGAGGCCGGCGGGGCAGGCTGAGGGGCCTGCCCCGCTCCTCCCCAGCCCTCGGGCTTTTGTCCGTCCTCGGTGTGCTCCGGCCGGCCTCAGGTGACCTTCATGCCGGCGGTGAACCCGCCGTCCACGGGCAGGGCGACGCCGGTGATCATGCGCGCGTCGTCGGAGGCGAGGAAGAGGACGGCCTTGGCTATGTCCTCCGGCTCGGCGATGCGGCCTATGGGGTGCATGGCGTCCATCCGCCGCCAGAAGTCTTCCGGCGGCGCGCCCGTGGTGGCGGCCAGGTGCTGCACGGCCCTCTCCACCAGGGGCGTCCGTACGGCACCGGGACAGACACAGTTGACGCGGACGCCGTAGGGCGCGTACTCCATGGCCATGGCCTTGGTTATGAGGACGACAGCCCCCTTGGTAGCGCAGTAGGCGACCTCCATGGTGAGGCCGATGAGCCCGGCCACCGAGGCGGTGTTGACGATGGCGCCGCCGTTCCGCTGGGCCATGTAGTGGGCGGCCCACTTGCAGCCGAAGAACACCCCGCCGGCGTTGACGTCTATCATCAGACGCCAGTCCTCGGCAGTGGTGTTGGCGACGGGGCCGCCGATCTCCACGCCGGCGTTGTTGTATACCACGTCCAGGGAGCCGAAGTGCTCCAGGGCCCTCTCCATCAGGGCCTTGACCTGGTCCTCCTGTCGCACGTCCACCGTCAGGGGCAGGGCGCGCCCCCCCAGGGAGGAGATGTGCTCGGCCGTGGCCTTGACGGCAGCCTCTTTGATATCGGCACAGACCACCTGAGCGCCCTCCTGGGCGAACATGATAGCCGTCGCGCGCCCTATGCCCGATCCTGCGCCCGTCACCACTGCGGTCTTGCCCGAGAAGCGCATGGTTCGACCCTCCAGAGGTATGTGAATTACATATCATTCTGTCACTGCGTACGAGCTTGTCAATAGAGGTGTCGGTCTGCGGCCGGGGGCTGGAGAGGCGAAGCGGCTGCGGGAGGAGATCCTCGGGCGGTCCTGGCCGCTCCAAGACCGGCCAAGGCCTGCGGCTACGCCAGTGGGGGCTTCGGCGATGGCGTAAAGTTCAGCGCACCCCGCTCATGCGCTGCTGGATTTCGCCGATGGTCATGATCTGGCCGGTGAAGCTCGGCTCCTGGGCCAGCAGCCACAGGCTGACCTCGGCCACCGTCTCTGGCTTGCCCCAGGAGGAGGGGTCCAGGTGCGGGTCCAGAAACTTGGACCCCTCGGTGGCGATCCTCTCCTCGATGCGCAGGCAGTTGACGGCTATGCCCGAGGGTGCCAGCTCCAGGGCCAGGCAGCGGGTGAACTGCTCGATGGCCACCTTGGACACCGAGTAGGCGATGAGGTTGAACTCCATGGCCAGCTCGGGGTCCACCGCGCCGGAGGAGACGTTCAGGATCTTGCCGTGGCCCTGGCGGAGCATGTGGGGCAGGAAGGCCTTGCTGCAGAGGACGGTGCCTCGCAGGTTGACGTTGATGGTCAGGTCCCAGTGGCGCAGGGGCATCTCCACAAAGGGGGCCATGGGGCTGACGGCGGCGTTGTTGATGAGGATGTCCACCCGTCCGAACTCTTCCATGGTGCGGCGGGCCAGCTCCTCTACCTGCGCCTCGTCCATCACGTTGCAGGACACGGCCAGCGCCCTCCTTCCCATCTGCTGGATGAGGCGCGCGGTCTCGTCGATGGTGCCGGGCAACTTGGAGGGGGACTGCTCGGTGGTGCGAGCGGTGACCACTACGTGGGCGCCCTCGCGGGCCAGTGCCAGAGCGATGGCCTTGCCGATGCCGCGAGAAGCCCCCGTCACGACGCATACCTGATCGGCGAAACGCATGGCTGCTGCCTCCCGTAATCCGGCTGGCCCCCATCATATAACCTGAATAGACAGGGTGTCCAGTCGGCGTCGGGGGCGCGGCCTGCTACAGCAGCTCCATCACCTTCAGGTCTTCGGCCACCTGCAGGGGGGCCGCGGTGAGGGCCTGCACCTCCTCCGGCGTCCAGCCGGGCACCAGCTCCCGCAGCAACAGCCCCCGGGGGGTGACCTCCACGACGGCGATGTCGGTGATGATGAGCTGGACGCAGCGGGGGGCCGTGAGGGGCTGGGTCAGCTCCCGCACGATCTTGGGCTGACCGTCCTTGGTGGTGTGGGTCATGAGGACGATGACCCTCTTGGCATTGAAGGCCAGGTCCATGCCTCCGCCCAGGCTGCCCACGGCCTTGCCGGGCAGTTGATGGTTGGCCAGGTCTCCCCGCTCCGACACCTGTATCGCCCCGAGGACGGTGATGTCGATGCGCCCGCCGCGGATTATGGCGAAGCTCTCGGCGTGGTCGACGATGGCCATCCCTGGCCGGGGCTTCACGGGCTGGATGCTGGCGTTGACCAGGTCCACGTCGGCCTCGGCCGGGTCGGTCACCACCGGCCCGAAGCCTATGATGCCGTTCTCCGAGTGGAATATGACGTCCAGGTCCGGGGGCACGTACAGGCTGCAGAGGGTAGGAATGCCCACCCCCAGGTTCACCACCATGCCGTCACGGAACTCCTTGACGGCCCGCAGGGCCATGGCCTGCTCGTCCAGACGGTCGCCAGCCATCTCTGCACCCCCTACATGGGTTCGTGCCAGGGCCTGGGCTCTCTGGGCCTCACCACCACCCTGTCCACATAGACGCCCGGCGTCACGACGCACTCGGGGTCCAGCTCCCCGGCCTCCACCACCTCGTCCACCTCGGCGATGGTGACGCGGGAGGCCCCGGCCATGGTGGCGTTGAAGGTGCGGGAGGAGCCACGGTAGACCAGGTTGCCGTAGCGGTCGGCCTTGTGGGCGCGGATGAGGGAGAAGTCCCCACGTAGCGCCCGCTCCAGCAGGTAGAGGCGGCCGTCGAACTCCCGCACCTCCTTTCCCTCGGCCACGAAGGTGCCGACCCCGGTGGGGGTGTAAAAGGCGGGGATGCCCGCCCGAGCCGCGCGGATGCGCTCGGCCAGAGTCCCCTGGGGCACCAGCTCCAGCTCTACCTCCCCCCTCATATAGGCCTCCTCGAAGGGGGTGAGCATGTGGCCGGGGGCAGCGGGGAAGGCCAGGATGCCCCTGCGAACCTGCCCCCTCTCCACCAGGAGCGAAGGGTCGTACCAGTCGGGCGGGATGGGGAAGATGCTGGCCATGCGCTCCCGCAGCTCGTGGATGCGCTTGGCACCCCAGCCCCCCGAGTTGCCGACGATGGTCAGGTCGCGCACGCCCTTGCGGGCCACGGCGGCGATGAGGTAGCTGGGGCACTCGCCCGGGCCGCCGAAGCCGCCGATGAGGAGGACAGCGCCGTCGAAGATGTCAGCCACCGCCTCGTCGAAGCTGGAGACGACTTTGTTCACCGCCATGGTGCACCGTCCCTGCAGGCGCGTTGTGCGGAGGGCAGGCGAAAGCCCGCGCCGACGTCCCCATTATAGGGTCGCTGCCGGGACGCTTCTACGGAGCCCCCAGGCGACGAAAGATGGTGGCCCCGGGGCCGTCGTACACCGTCTCGAACTCGGCAGACTGCGACAGGGAGAAGCGCAGGGGGCCGCAGCAATCATAGCTACCCTGCCGGCGCAGGTCGTAGGGGGCCTGCTTGCTGACCCATACGTACTGATAGTCCAGGCCCGTCTCCGCCGCCCAGGCCGTCAGGCAGTCAGCCTCCTTTTCGGCGCAGGCCTGGAGGGACTCGTAGGCGCGGACGCGCTCGTCGAAGACGCCCGGCACCCACTCCAGCCCCTGGGGTGTCACCACCGACAGGTGGGGAGTGAGGGCCGGCAGCCACTCGGCGGCCACGTCGTCCCACCAGGAGCGGTTCTCTACCACCACGAAGCTGGAGCCGGGGGGCAGGTTGTGGGCGGCCCAGGCCATGGCCTCCCGCGCTTCGGCGCTCAAAGGCTCATCGATGGGCAAGGGGTCGGTGGCCGTCAGGGCGGCCAGGGCCAGCCCCAGGGCACAGGTCACGGGCAGCGAGGCCCTCGCCAGGGGGTGTAGCAGCCGCCACCAGCCCAGGCCCCCCAGGAGGTGGAGGGGCAGGCCCGTAAGGCGGGGAAACAGCCACGGCGCAGCGAAGGTGCCCATCGTCAGCCACAGGAAGAGCATGGGACGCCCTTCCCTGAGGGTGGAGGCCAGCCCCACCATCGCCAGCGCCAGGACGACCAAAAAAGCGGGCGAGTGGCCGAGGTGGTAGGTGAACACCCAGGACAGTTCCTCGATGGAGAACAGGGCGCGGCTGGAGCCGGGCGCCAGCAGGGTGTCGGCGCCGTATCGGGCCAGGACGACGGCCCACCACGGCGCCGAAACGACGACGGCGCACCCCGCGGCTACCGCCGTCCAGCGCCACAGATAGGGATCGCGCAGGCCGTGAAAGATGAACAGCGCCACTGCGCCCAGGCCCATGAACCAGGCCATCTCCAGGTGAGAGAGGAGGGCCAGCCCGGCGGCCAGGCCGGAGGCCCAGGCGTAGAGCGGCCGCCTCTCCAGGCACAGGCGATGCAGAAAGAGGAGGGCCAGCAAGGCGAACGACAGCCCCAGCGAACGGGGCAGACCGCCCCCCATAATGAACCAGGCGAATCCCTCGCTGTAGGCGGCGAAGAGCAGGGTCGCTGCCAAGGCCGCGCCCCGACCGGGCAGCAGCGAGCGGGCCAGCAGGGCGAAGGCCACTACCGACAGGATGCTGAGGCAGAGAGGCAGGAAGCGCAGCAGGTCCAGGGCGCTGGCCGGCGTCGCTCGGTCCAGGACCGCTGCCAGGTAGAGGCCCAGAGGCGGATAGGCGAAAGGCACCTGGCCGCCATTGTAGGAGGAGAGGGCCGGGGGGCGGAAAGAGCCGGCCTGCAGGTCCCTGACCATGGCGTAGATGAGGCCGCCGTCGTGCAGAGGGAAGTCGGCTGAGAGGACACGCTGCAGTCGCAGGGCGGCTCCGGTGGCCAGGGCCACCGCTATCCCGACAGAGTAAGCGGCGGGGCCCAGGTCAGGCGCGGCCCTGGGAAGGGCCGGGGCTGCCCTCCTCTCCGCCCAGGGCCGCGACTGAGGCCGGCCGTCCATCACCACCCGTCAGGGGCGATGGTAACGGGTGGCCCGCAGGATGTGAAGGACGAGGGGCGGGGGGCGGCGGTCCGCCGCCCCCCGCCCGGAGGCGCCCGACCTAGCGCAGGCTCAGGCCCACGCCGACCTCGCCGTAGGGAGGGAAGGCCTGGGAGGCGCTCACGTACGAGCTGCCCCCCGCCCAGGAGCGGCCGCAGGCGACCCCGGGCGGCACCCGGGGACAGCTTTCCCGAGGCTGGCCCCCGAAGCCCTGAAGTCCGTCATAGAAGATGAAGTCGCTGGCCTTGCCCGGCACGGCCACCTGGTTCAACGCCCAGACATGGACGCTATCCAGGGCCCGATAGGCGCCCACGACAAAAGCCCAGTGGTCGCGGTCGCCGTGGGGCCAGCGGCGGGATGCCAGCGCCCCTGCCCACACCGACGGCGAGCAATCGTCGCCGTTGCAGGCTGCGAGGCGGTAGTAGAAGGTCAACAGGTCACCTGTCGGCACCCCCACGGCTACGGTGTTGCCGAACAACAGGTCGGAGACGGGCACCTCCACCACGTTCCGGCCCAGGCCCATGGAAGGGTCCAGGGCGCTCTCCAGACGCACGTGGGTCGCCCCCTCCGGCACCTGGAAGCTGATGCAGGCCATATCCTGGCCGCATGCCCAGAGGGAGACCATGCTGGGGGCA
Organism: Dehalococcoidia bacterium; assembly: GCA_025062275.1. Classification (GTDB taxonomy): domain Bacteria; phylum Chloroflexota; class Dehalococcoidia; order SM23-28-2; family HRBIN24; genus HRBIN24. The sequence continues at coordinate 107,009 of JANXAP010000007.1, read as the reverse complement.
GCGGGCGTCGCTGCTGCCGGCGCGCTCACACCTCCGCCCAGCCAGGAGCAGTCGCGGGTCTGACGACCGTTCAGCTCCTGCCCCGTCGCCCGCTGGAAAGAGGCCAGATCGCTGTAGCGGGTGTCCCCCCACTTGATGAAGCGGCTGCTGTCGGTGGTGTAGAGGCAGTCGTAGTCGAAGCTGGAGCCGGCGGGCGGGCGGTTGCCCAACTCGAACACGTAACGCCCCACCTGGAAGACGTTGCGCCGCGAGACGATGGGCCCCAGGCCGCTGTTGGTCTGCTTGAGGCCATCGGCCCCCGGCCCCACCAGGCAGCGGTTCTCGGTGAGGTAGACGGTGGCGCTGGTGCTGTTGCCCACCTTGTAGCAGAAGAGGTTGCCCTGGGGGCCAGTCACCAGGTCGTGGATGTAGTTGCGCTCCACGTACAGGGGGCCGCTCATGGGGGCGGCGAAGGCGATGCCGGTGCCGCAGCCGGCGATGTCGTTGCCCACCACCTTCGCGTTCTGGCCCCCTCCCTCCACCTGGATGCCGTCGTCGCCGCAGTCCCGCACCACGTTGTTCTCGATGACGGTGTCGCGGTCGAAGGATCCCCTGGGGTCTCCCTCGGGCTCTCCGCCCAGGCCGTCCCAGCCGCCGATGACCATGTTGCGGGCGATGTAGTGGCCGCCGCCGGAGGGACGGCTGGAGTCGCTCTTGAACCAGATGCCGTTGCCTCCTCCCCGTGGCCCGCCCGAAAGCTCCGCCCGGTAGCGGATGGTGTTCCCCACCAGGCGGATGCCGTGTCCCGGGTACCAGGCGGCGATGCCGGCACGGTTGGCCTCCTGGGCGTTGGCGCAGTTGAAGTCCTGGATGGTGGAGTTCTCCACCGTCACCCGCGCCGCGCCGCTCTCGATGGACACACCTGCGCCTGCCGAGCGCTTCAGGCCCAGGCCCCGCAAGGTGACATCGGAGGAGCGGACGGTGACGATGGCCTGAGCGCTGCAGCCGCCGTCCAGCCACACGGGGCCATCGCCGTAGGCCTCCAGGGTCAGCGGCTTATCGATGACCACCGACTCGCGGTAAGTCCCCGCGCGGATACGCACCGTCTGGCCCGGGGAGGCGGCTGCCACCGCCTGGCGGACGGTGGCGAAACCGCCGCTACCCACCACCAGGGCACCGCTGGCCTGGGCGGGCTGGGCCTCGGTCTCGGCCGTGGCGGAGGGGCTGGGCGTCAGGCCCGACAGGAGTCCCAAGGGGTCGTCGGGCCGCGCAGCGAGGGAGCCTGCCGATGATGAGGAGTCGCCGTTTCCGGCCCCGTGCTGAGCGATAGCGTCCGGAACGGGCGGATAGCCTGCCGCCCATGAGGCCAGAAGGGCTGTGAGGGCTGCCAGCAGCAGGGTGATGGGCCTGACCGCTGGACGAGGAGCTTTGCGATTCCCGGCCATTTCGTCCTCCTGGTGTTTGGTGTCGTTGTGAGGCCGGGCATCGTGCCACCCCTCCCCGCATGGGGGCCTCGCTGGCCCCCATCATGTGCACCCAACCGTTCGACGCCCGAACCGTGTGTGGGAGCTGATCGCAGGGTGTGGCGTAGGCCTGGGTGGAGCCAGGCGTTCAGACTGTCTTCATCTCGGTATCATCCCCCTCCCCGCCGGAGGCCGGGCGCGCGCTGCGGACCCAGGGCCGGACTGCGGCAAAAGGATTCTTGGGCCGGGGGTAACCCCCGGGGCCGTGGCCCAACGGGCATTAACATAAAACAGCGAGGAAAAGGGGTGCAACCGCTACGGTGGGTGAGATCGTATCTGCTTCCGCGCCCTTTTCCGTCAATTTTTGGTTGTAGTGAGCTTTAAACCCGCTCAGGACGCTCTCACGGCTCGCCCTCAAGGTGGGGTGGCTGCCGAGTCCTGTCTCAGGTAGCGCCCGTCGCCTGCCAGGACGTCCCCTCGCGCGCCCGGTGCCGCGGCAGTGGCCTCGAGCTGGCGGGAGGCGCCCTCTCGGTCCTGGCGCACCTGCCGGGGACAGAACATATACCCCACGCCGCGTCGGGTGAGGATGCGACGCGGCCGCGTGGGATCCCTCTCCAGCTTGCGGCGCAGATACCAGATGTACAGCTTTACCAGGCCACGGTCGCCGACGTATTCGGGCCCCCAGACATGGGCCAGGATCTCATCGTGGGTGACCACCCAGCCCCGTCTCCCTACCAGCAGGGCGAGGACGCGGAACTCGGTGGGCGTCAGGTGCACGGGCGTGCCGTCCACCAGCACGCTCATGCTGCGGAAGTCGATGCGGAGGCCCTCCTCCTCGTAGGTGAGCTGCGAGACGGAGGTGGCGGCGAGTCCCTCCAGGGCCTCTTCCAGATGGCACAGCGCCTCGCTGCCGTCGTCCTGCCAGGGCAGGCAACGGTCAAGGGGCCAGGTGCTGGCCTCCTGAAGCAGGTTAGCATTGGCGCTGGTGGAAACGAGGAAGATGGGCAGGGCCGTCATCCTCTTCACGGTCTGGACGAAGTCGCGCAGCTCTCGCGAGAGGCGGTCGGTGGCCACCAGGACGGCAGCCGGCCGTGATACGTACACGCAGCGGTAGGCCTCCCAGCACTCCTCCGCCCGCAGGACTTCGAAGCCCCTCTCCAGCAGCCAGCGCTCCAGCCGCTTGGCCAGGGGATCGTGCTGGCCCAGCAGGACCAGGCAAGTCGGACCCCTCATGACATCCCCTCCCCACCGCGACACCACCTGAAGGTCGGCCTTGCCTGAGCACTACTCGTCGGGCCGCGGTAACTATCCAACAGTCTGTGAATCGCTACGCGCCTGTCAAGTAGGGGGGCCACTCGCTCGCTATAGGGTCTGACGTTTGTGCCTACGCTCATACCTAACTTAGACCTTTCATTGACCACCGCCATACCGCCCTGCGACTGCATTGGTCGCGGCTATTAGCCATCATGTGGCTCGCCCCCGTCCACCCGAGGAAGACGATGAGAAGGCACCAGCTAGCAGTCGTCGGGGCAGGCTACGTAGGACTCACGGTGGCCGCCTGTTTCGCCCATCTGGGGCACCGGGTGCGCTGCATCGAGTGCGACCGGGACAAGGCCCGTGCCCTGGCCAAGGGCAGGGTGCCGGTGGCCGAGCCCGGGATCGAAGAATTGTGGCGTCGTCACCTGGCCGACGGCTCCCTGCAGGTGTTCGAGAGGCCGCAGGAGGGGCTGCCCGGGGCGGAGGTGGTCTTCCTCTGCGTGGGGACGCCGGCGGCGCCCGGCGGGGAGGCCGATTTGTCACAGGTATGGGCCGCCGCCGCAGGGCTGGCCCAGGGGATGCCGCGGGGCGCCCGTGCCGTCTTGGCGGTCAAGAGCACCGTACCGCCCGGCACGGCCCATGCCTTGAGATCCCTCATGTGCTCCCTCCGGCCGGACCTGCACCTGTCGGTGGTGGCCAATCCCGAATTCCTGCGGGAAGGGCAGGCCCTGACCGATTTCCTGTCGCCACCTCGCATCGTCATCGGCGTCGAAGAAGAGTGGGCCGCTGTCTTGCTGGAAGAGCTGTATGCCCCTCTGGGGGCGCCGGTGGTGCGCTGCAGCCCCTCCAGCGCTGAGCTGGCCAAGTATGCCTGCAACGCCTTCCTGGCTGCCCGCATCTCCTTCGTCAACGAGGTGGCGGAGATAGCGGAGGCGGTGGGGGCTGACGTGGCCGAGGTTACGCGAGTGATGGGGATGGACCCTCGCATCGGGCCGGCCTACCTGGAGCCTGGCCTGGGATGGGGAGGGAGCTGCCTGCCCAAGGACCTCCGCGCCCTCATCGCCCAGGCGCGAACGCTGGGGGTGCCGGTGCCGCTTTTGGAAGGGGTGGCAGCTACCAACGCTCGACAGGTGTCGCGCCTGGTGGCCCGCCTCGCTTCCCTGCTGGGGACGCTGTCGGGGCGGCGGGTAGCCCTGTGGGGCCTGGCCTTCAAGCCTGGCTGCGGCGACACCCGCGACTCGCCTGCGGTGGCCCTCGGCCGTGCCCTGCAGGAAGCGGGTGCCGAGGTCTGGGCCTACGATCCGGTGGCCTCAGCGCCCGACTTCGTCCTCTATCGCGACCCTTACCGAGCGGCGGAGGGGGCCGAGGCGGCGGTGCTGGCGACCGCCTGGCCCGAGCTGCGGGTCCTGGACTGGGAACGACTGCGCTCCCTGATGGCGAGGCCCCTCGTGGTGGACGCCCGCAACGGTCTGGACAGCGAGGCCGCGCAGGCAGCCGGGTTCACCTATATCCCGGTGGGGCGTCCCGCAGTGGGACACCCTGCGCCGGCGGGGGTGGAAGGCCCATGAGCGCCACGACGGTCCTGCCGTTGCCCACGCGAAGGGCAGCTTCCTACCTGCCTCTGAAGAGGAGCTTGGACGTCGCGGTAGCTGTCATGGTCCTGGCCTGGCTGGCGCCTGTCTGGGGAGCCATTGCCCTGGCCATAGCTCTGGACTCGCCGGGAGGCGTCCTATTCCGTCAGCGGCGGTTGGGCCGGGGCCGACGTCCCTTCACCATGTACAAGTTCCGAACCATGCACGTCGGTGCCGATGACGCCTTTCATCGCCAGGCGGTAGCCCGTTGGGCGCGTGGGACGCCCTGCCAGGTCGATGGACGTTCAGCCTACAAACCCGAGCGAGACCCCCGGGTCACCCGAGTGGGACGCTTCCTGAGGCTGACAGGCCTGGACGAGGTGCCCCAGCTTCTGAACGTCCTGCGGGGGGATATGAGCCTGGTGGGGCCACGGCCCGCCATTCCGTACGAGCTGGAGCATTACCGTCCGTGGTACCACCGCCGGTTCGTGGTGAAGCCCGGTATTACCGGCCTGTGGCAGGTGAACCGCCATCTGGCGCCCAGCCTGGAGGAGGCCATGGCGCTGGACCTGGCCTATGTGCGGCGCATGTCCCTGCGCCTGGATCTGGAAGTCCTGGCTCGCACGGTGCCGCTGGTGTTGGGGAAGAGGCTCAGCTTCTGAGGGGAGAGGGAGATGCGCATAGGGCTGGTGGGCTGTGGCTACTGGGGGTCCAAGCACCTGAGGGTGTTGCACGAGCTGGGCCGGGGCGTGGACGTGGTCATCGCCGACAGCGATCGCGACCGCCTGGAGCAGTTGGCCCGCGTCTATCCCAGCGTGGGGATGGCCTCCGATTACGACGAACTGCTGGAGCGTTGCCGGGCGGTCATCATCGCCACTCCCCCGGCCAGCCACTATGGCCTGGCGCGGCGTGCCCTGCTGGCCGACAGGCACGTGCTGGTGGAGAAGCCCTTCACCACCTCCTCGTCGCAGGCCCGGGAGCTGGTGGAGCTGGCCCAGAGGCGTCGCCTGGTGCTGATGGTGGGCCACACCTTTCTCTACAGCCCCCCGGTGCGAGCGCTGAGGGCCATCGTGCAGGAAGGGCGGTTGGGGAGGGTGCTGCACCTGGACAGCCAGCGCCTGGGCTTCGGGCTGCTGCAGCCCGATATCCACGTGCTTTGGGACCTGGCTTCTCATGACATCGCCATCCTCGCGTACCTGCTGGGGCAATGGCCCCGTCAGGCGTCGGCCTGGGCCGCGCACCACCTCGGTCAGCAGCCTCACTGGGAGGTGGGGCATGCCCATCTGCGCTTCCCTGACGGCGCTTCGGCCCACGTGCATGCCAGCTGGCTCTGTCCCTACAAGGTGCGCCAGCTGACGGTGGTGGGGTCCCGCGCCAGCATCGTCTACGACGATACCAGTCCCGAGCCGCTGAGGCTGTGCGAACGCCAGATCCTGTTGCCCGAGGTGGACGGGCAGCGGCAATGGGTCCCTCCCAGCTATCGGTGGGGAGATGCACACCTGCCCCACGTGCCCCTCATGGAGCCGTTGCTGGAGGAGGATGCCGAGTTCCTGCGCTGTATAGAGGACGGCAGCCCTCCCCTCAGCGACGGCCACTGGGGGCTGAGGGTGGTACAGGTGCTGGAGGCGCTGGACCGTTCCCTGGCCTGCGGTGGGCTGGAGGTGGAAGTGGAGGGCGAACTGGCCCCCATCGCCATCACGAGGAAGGAGACGGCATGATGTACGTCCCGCTAGTGGACCTGAAGGCCCAGCACCAGGTCATAGCGCGCGAGGTGCAGGACGAGATAGAGGCCGTCCTGTCCTCCATGCAGCTCGTCCTGGGCCCCAACCTGGCGAGGCTGGAGGAGGAGTTCGCTCGCTATTGCGGCGTGGCCCACGCCGTGGGGGTCGGATCGGGAACTGAGGCCCTCTATCTGGCGCTGCGGGCCCTGGGCATCGGACCGGGGGACGAGGTGGTGACGGTGCCTTTCACCTTCATAGCCACGGTGGAGGCCATCGCCCTGTGCGGTGCCCGCCCCGTATTCGTGGACGTGGACCCCCGCACCTGCACCATGGACCCTGGGCTGTTGCCGGCTGCCATCACCCCCAGGACGCGGGCCATCGTCCCCGTCCACCTCTACGGGCTGCCGGCCGATATGGAGTGCGTGATGGCCGTGGCGAGGCGCTACGGCCTGGCCGTGGTGGAGGATGCCTGTCAGGCCCATGGCGCCGAGTCCCTCGGACGCAGGGCAGGCTCCCTGGGCCACATAGCCGCCTTCAGCTTCTACTGCTCCAAGAACCTGGGCGCCTATGGGGACGGGGGGATGGTGGTAACGGACGACCCCGCCCTGGCCCAGCGCGTGAGGCTGCTGCGCAACCACGGCCAGCAGGAGCGCTACCGCCACGAGGTCCTGGGCACCACCTCCCGCCTGGACGAGTTGCAGGCGGCGGTGCTGAGGGTCAAGCTCCGCTACCTGGACGAGTGGAACGAGGCGAGACGCGCCCGCGCCCAAGACTACCGGCGCAGGCTGGTGGGAATTCCCGGGCTGGTCCTGCCCTGTGAGCCGGACCACGCCAGGCACGTATACCACCTGTTCGTGGTCAGGCATCCGGGCCGCGACGCGCTGCAAAGGCACCTGGCTGCGAGAGGGATAGCTACGGGCGTCCACTATCCGTTGCCGGCCCATCTGCAGCCGGCCTGTGCCCATCTGGGCTACCGGGAGGGGGACTTTCCCGTCTCGGAGCGGCTGGCCCGCGAGGTGCTCTCGCTCCCCATGTTCCCCCATCTGACGACGGAGCAGGTCGAGTACGTGTCCATGGCCATCGGCGAGTGGTGCCTGGCCGAGAGGGCCGACGCCCTCGACGTGGCAGCGAGCGATTGACGGAGGAGGTTCGAGATGATTCCGGATGAGGCCTGGCGATTCCTTCAGCGGTGGCTGTGGCTCTTGGTGCTGGCTATAGCCGGCGGCGGCGTCCTGGGCGTTATGTTCCTGCCCAAGTTGCTGGGCGACGGCGGCAATTACACCGCCAGCACCGTCCTGTCGGTGGGGCGCTTCGCTTCCCCGGCCGGAGTGGTCACGGCGACTGCCGATCCCGACCAGAACGAGATGCTCAGGGACTACACCCAGGCCCTGGCCGATGCCACTCGCACACCGCGCTTCATAGCCCAGGTGCGGGAGAGGGCCCTGGCCAGGGGGCTGGACCTGACAGCGGCCGCCATCAACGCGAAAGTGAAGGTGGAAGCGCAGCCGTCCCTCTTCATCATAACCGTCGAGGCCACCGACAGGCGGCCCGAGGTGGCGGAAGGCCTGGCCTCTGCCATGGCGGAGGCCATCAGCGCCGAGGCCCAGCTGCGCGAGCAGCAGCTGCGTCAGTCCCTGGCCCAGAGGGCCGAGCAGGGCCAGGAACAGTTGATGGCCCGGCTGCAGGCCAACCGTGACCGCACCCTGGCGCGGCTCCAGGCCCTGAACGCCCCTGCCCTGCAATCGGCGCTGGCCGTGGTGGCCAGCAGCCCCATCGGCCCCGATACGGGGCGGAGGCTGGTGGCGGAGCTGGCCCGCCTCAGCGGAGACCCGGAGCTGGTGATGCTGGATGCCGAGGCATCGGCCCTGCAACGGGCGCTGACCGACCTGGCTTCGGCCAGGGAGGCGGTGGAGGTGGCCCTCAGCTCCTCCAACGGCCCCTTCTTCGTCCTGCAGCCGGTCCAGACGGTCCAGGAGCAACCCCTTCATGCCGTGAGGACCAGGGATGCCCTGGTCCTGGGTGCCGGCGCCGGCCTGGTGGCGGGCTGGCTCTCGGCCAGTCTGGCCGACCACCTGCTGGGGCGCATGCGACGTCGCAACGGCCACGAGGACTGAGGCGATGGGGCAGGGACGCACAGTGGCGGTCACGGGCGGGGCCGGCTTTATCGGCTCGTTCCTGGTGGAGCGACTGGTCTCCGACGGGTGGCGGGTGGTGTGCATCGACAATTTCGACCCCTTCTATCCTCGCCACCTGAAGGAGCGGAACCTGGCCCCCCTTCTGGGTCACCCTCGATTCCGTCTGGCGCTGGCCGATGTCAGGAGGAAGGAGCAGTTGAGGGCGGCACTGAGGGACGAGCCGGTGGAAGCGGTAGTCCACCTGGCCGCCCGGCCCGGCGTGCGCCAGTCGTTCAGCCGCCCGCTGGCCTACCTGCGCAGCAACGTGCTGGGAACCATGAACGTGGCCTCCCTCTGCCGGGAGATGGGGGTGCGACGACTGGTCCTCGGGTCCTCTTCCTCTGTCTACGGGATGGTAGAGGGGATGGCCAACGAGGAGATGGCCTGTCGTCCCCTCTCCCCTTATGGGGCATCGAAGCTGGCGGCGGAGGCGGTGGCGGCGGCCTGCGCCACCGGTGGCCTGTCGGTGGTGGCGCTGCGCCTGTTCACCGTCTACGGGCCACGGCAGCGCCCCGACATGGCCCTGGAGCGGTTCGCCTCCGCCCTGATGAGGGGTCTCCCCGTATACCTGCACGGCGATGGCCTGGTCCGGCGCGACTTCACCTTCGTGGACGACGCCGTGGAGGCGCTGGTGCTGGCCCTGACAGCCCCTCTGTCCGGCTTCCAGGCCATCAATGTGGGCGGGGGCAGCCCCAGGGCCGTGGGCGAGCTGCTGTCGCTGCTGGAGGAGCAGATGGGACGCCGGACGAAGGTCCTGCGGTTGCCCCTGCCGGAGGGCGATCCGCCTCTCACCTGGGCGGACATCGGCAAGGCGCGCGCCCTGCTGGGCTACGTGCCGCGGGTGGGCCTCGAGGAGGGTGTGCGCCGATACGTGGAGTGGCGGTTGCGGTGCGGCCATGCCTGAGGAAAAGGGCACCACGGGCAGCGAGTCCCTTTCCCTGGCCTCGGGCTCTTTCCTGCTGCTCCTGGGGAGGGTGCTGGAGTACCTGGCGGTGGGAGTGGCGGGTGTGCTCATCGCCCGTGGCCTCGGGCCCGAGGGCCGTGGCGTCTACAGCCTGGTGAGCCAGTCGGCCCTGTGGGCCGTCGCCTTCCTGGTGCCGGGCCTGGCCGAGGCCGCCATCTACCTGGCAGGGCGTGGCTATTATCGGCTGGCCCAGCTTTGGGGCAACTACCTGAGCTGGTGCCTGGCGGTGATGGCCCTGCTGGCCGCGGTGGCACTGGCGGCGTCGATGGTCGGGCTGCCTGTGCTGGGCATGGAGCCGTGGCAGCTGGCGCTGGCCCTGAGCGGAGGAGCGGCGGTGCTGCTCTACCAGGGCGCCCAGACCCTTCTGCTGGGGCAAGGTTGGGCGGGCCGCTATGTCCTGGCGCAGGTTTCGGGGCCGCTGGTGAGGCTGGCGGGAATAGGGGTGGCGGCCTTGCTGGGCATGACGGTGACGCTGGTGCTGGGGGTGTGGCTGGGGGCCACGGTGGCCGCCGCCATCCTGGCCCTGGCCCTGCTCCGGCTCCCCCTTCGCCCCGCTTTCGATCGGCAGTCGATGCGCAGCCAGCTCGTCTTCGGTGGGAAGGGGTTCGCGGGCTGGGTGCTGGCGGCCCTGAACCACCGGGTCGACGTCTTCATCGTTGGCGGCGTGCTGGGGGCGGCCGCCGTTGGCCAGTATACCGTGGCCTTCAATTCGGCCGAGCTGAGCTGGTGGATACCCCTGGCAGTAGGGAGCATCCTCTTCCCCAAGGCCTCGGCCCTCTCGGCCGACGCCGGCATCCGGCTGGGGGCGGCCGCCTGCCGTCGGACGCTGCTGGTGGCTGCCCTGAGCATCGCCGTGCTGGGGGTCTCGGGGCACCATCTGATTCCTCTCCTCTACGGCGAGGAGTTCCGCCAGAGCGTCACATCCTTCTATGTCCTGCTGCCCTCGGGGCTGCTGTACAGCGTCAGCAAGGTGCTGAGCAGCTCCCTGTGGGGCCTCGGGCGGCCCGAAGTGGGCATTTACGCCGGGGCAGCGTCCCTGCCGGCCATGCTGACCCTCAACGTAGTCCTGGTCCCTCGGATAGGCATCGAGGGGGCGGCCATCGCCTCGCTGGTGGCCTACTTCCTCAATGCTGCGGTGGTCCTGGGCACCTTCGCCCGCTACAGCGAGATGGCCTGGTGGCAGGCCGTGGCGCCGCGGCCCGACGACCTGCGGGTGCTGGTGCAGGGCGGGCTTTCGGTCCTGGATCGCGCCCGCGGGTGGGCCGGCATCGGCACCCTGGGGAGCGACACGAGGTGATCCCGATGCTGGTGTCGGTGGTGGTTCCCGTTTACAACATGGCCCGCTATCTGCCTGCCTGCCTGGACAGCGTGCTGGCCCAGCAGGGGGTGCCCCTGGAGGTGGTGGTGGTGGACGACGGCTCCACCGATGACGTGGAGGCGGCTGTGTCCCCTCACCGGGACCGCGTCCGCTTCGTCCGTCAACGCCACGCTGGCCTATCGGCCGCCATCAACACCGGGGTAGAGGCGAGCACGGGAGAGCTGGTGGCCATGATGGACGCGGACGACCTGCTCCTGCCTGGCTCTCTGGCAGTGCGTGCCCGTTTGCTGGAGGAGATGCCGTCGGTGGGGCTGGTCTTCGGGCCTGCCCTGGTCATCGACCCCGAGGGGAGGTGTGTGGGCTGGCGGCGGCCTCGGCTTCGGGAGGGGTTGTTGCCCTCGGCCCGCGCTCTGCGCTGGCTCTTGAGGGGGTGTCGCATCCCCACCTCCACCGTAATGGTGCCCCGACGGGTGCTGGATGAGCTGGGTCCTTTCCGCGACGAGGCCTACCCGGGGGAGGACTGGCATATGTGGCTGCTCATCGCCTCCAGCCACGACCTCTACTACCTGGAGCGGCCCCTGGCCTGCTACCGCCGTCACGGCGGGAGCGTCACCGCTGGCTACCTGCTGGAAGAGGTGGAGAGGTCGCACCTGTTCACCCTGGCCGACGTCTTCGCTCGGCTGGGCCCGCAGCGGCGCGCGCTGGAGCCTCTGGCCCGTGCCTGTCTGGAGCGGACGCTGGCTGCCCTGGCTGCGCGTCTGGGGAGGCGCCGCCGCTTCCTGCGCTACCTGGCGCGGGCGGTGGTGCGGCGGCCCGGCATTGTGCTGGAGGCCGAGACCTGGGGCTGCCTGGGAGTGGGCCTCCGCTCGTTGCTTCCCCCGCCTGCGTTGACGACGGCGCGGCGTCTGAAGGCCTCCCTGGGATGGGGCAAACCGCCCCAGCCAGTCTCCCACATCCGCTGATAAGGGACAGGAGTCGGAAGAGATGGCGATGCTGACGGTCAGGACGAAGGCTAAGGCCCTGGCGGCCGCGTGGCAGCCGTGGGCGACCACGCTTCGCCATGCGGCCTGGGCCCTGCGCCGCGCAGCCGAGGAGCGACGGGCGACAGGCCGCCCTTCGGAGCTGGAGGAGCTGGCTGACTACCTGCAGCTTCCCCTTTCTCAGGTGGCGGTCCTCTGCTCGCTGGGGACGTCCCTGGTGGCCGCCCGCTGGCGTGCCCTAGCACCCTCGTCGCAGGAGGAGGTGCGGGCCTTTTACGCCCATTGCTCCGAGTACCTGTACGATCTGGTCTTCTGGCATCTGGGGGACGAGTACCGCTCGTTGCTGCATCTGCTGGCCGAAGAGACCGGCGGCCGCTGCCTCACCTTCGGGGGAGGGACCGGCAGCGAGGCCCTCTACCTGGCGGAGAGAGGCAATGAGACCTGGTACATGGACGTGCCTGGCTCCCCAGTGTGGCGGTTCGCCCGCTGGCGCGCCCAGCGCCGGGGCCTGGAAGTCCGTTTCGTCGAACGTTGGCCAGCAGGAGCGGAGCTGGACTGCGTGGTGGCCTTCAACGTCTTCGGCAGTCTGACCCCCCAGGAGCTGGCCGATGTCCTGCCCGAGATGGCCTCCTCTCTGCGGCCGGGCGGGCGTCTCTACTGCAACAACGATTTTCGTCCCAGCCCCACTCACCCTTACATGTTCGACAACTCGGCCCTGTGGGACTCCCTCATGAGGCGTTTGGGCCTGGTCCGAGTGCACGCCAACCTGTGGACCAAGGGGGCAGGTGGGGAGCCGTGACGCCCTTGCGCTGGCTTTCGGACATGCGCAACCGGCTGCTCCTGCGCTACTACCTGCGGCAGGGGCTGAAGCTGGGACGCGACGTGCGCATCATGGGCAAGCCTGACTTCGGCACCGAGCCTTACCTCATCGAGATAGGCAATCATGTCACCATCTCCAGTCGGGTCACTTTCGTCACCCATGACGGCGCAACGTGGGTGTTCCGCCACCGGCCCGAATACCGAGGGCTGCAGCGCTTCGGGCGCATCGTCATCGAGGACAACTGCTTCATCGGCACAGGGGCCATTATCCTGCCCGATGTCCGCATCGGCCCCAACTCGGTGGTGGCGGCCGGGGCGGTGGTGACCCGCTCGGTGCCCCCCGACACGGTGGTGGCGGGGGTGCCTGCCCGCCCCATCTGCACCTACCAGGAGTTCGTGCGCCGCTCGGTCCCTCGCTGCCGCTACTATCCGCCCGAGGTGACGGGCGACCGTCGCAAGCTGCGGCGGGTGCTGATGGACACCATTCCCTATCCCTCCAGTTGCGCGTCACAGGAGGAGTGATGGCTACTCTAGAGTCGGCGGAGCGCCGCGGCATCTCGCTGCCCTGGTTCCCCTTCCTGCCTCTGGCGGCGCTGGTGCTGGTGGGCACCACGCCAACGACCCTGCAGTGGCTGCTGGTAGGCACCATGGCCGTCTTGCTGGCCTTGGGGCTGGGGCGTCCGGTCTGGGCGGCGGCCGCTGTGCTGGTGCTGGAGCTGACCATCGGCAATTACATGCTGCCGGTGGCGGGCGGGCAGGTCTCGCTGAGGCTGGTGGTCACGGCGTCGGCCCTGCTCCTCGCCCTCTACCATCTGCTGCGGGGTGCCCGCCTCCAGGGAGGCCTCCTCCTGTTGCTCTCTCTGGCCTTCGTGGGCGTCTGCGGGGCTACGGCCTATCTGAACACCGATCTGGCGCAGGCCTTCAAGGCCATGCGATTTCTGGCCACGGGCCTGGCGGCTGTCGTTACCCTGGCGGTGGGCCTGCAGACGCGGGACGACCTGCGGCTGTTGCTGTGGGTGGGCCTGGTCACCTGCCTTCTTTCAGCGCTGGCAGCCATCTCCCAGCACTACAACCCGATGGTAGGCACCCCCCTTGTGGTGACGATCCCCTATCGGGTGGGGGGAATATCCTTTCAGGACCTGGCCGGGCGAGCTATCGGCCTGGCCGAGAATCCCTTGCACCTGGCCGATGACATGATGCTGGGGCTGCTGGTGCTGTCGGGCGTCTTCGTATCGGTGCCGTTCTCGCTGCGACAGCGCTGGGCCTTGGCGCTGTCGGCCCTGACGTTGCTGGCTGCCCTCTACTTCTCCTACACCCGTTCCTGGCCTCTGGCGGCAGGGGTGGGCGCTCTGGCATTCCTGGCCTATCGTGGCCCTTATCGCCGCGACGTCTGGCTGGGGCTGCTGCTGGTGGCGGCGGCGGTGGTCTATGTCTCGGACCTGCGGGCCAATCGCTACACGGTGACCGAGGACGATAGCACCCTGTCCCGCCCCATACTCTGGCAGGCTGCGACCTGGATGGCGCTGGACCATCCTTACCTGGGCATCGGGCCCGGGCGCTTCGTGCAACTGGCGCCTGACTACCAGACAGCGGTGGACCCGGAGCTGTTGCGGCAGGAGAGGCAGATGGGCAAGCGCTCCGTCCTGGGCGTGTATACTCCGCACAACGACTACCTGAACGTCTGGGTGACTTATGGCCTGCCTGCTCTGGGCCTCTACCTGGCCCTCCTGGTGACGGCGGGGCTTCGCCTGCTGCGGGCCTATCGCCTGGCCAGGGACCACTTGTTACAGGGGGTGGCCCTGGGGCTGCTGGCTGCCCTCATGGCCTACGCCGTCAACTCGGCCTTTCATAACTACTTCGACAGCGCCATCACCCTCTGGATGCTGGTGGGGGCTGCTGCTGCAGTGGGAGGACTGGTGGGACGGGAGGAGAGGTATGCGGCCGCCGATGCCCCCGGACGGTAAGCTGAAGGTCGTCCTGGCCGTCAACGACCTGCGGCTGGGCGGGGCCGAGAGGCAACTGGTCGAGCTGGCCCGCGGCCTGGACAAGGCCCGTTATCGGGTCACGGTGGTCACCCTGTATCCCGGCCAGCCCCTGGAAGGGGAGCTGGCAGCGGAGCCTGGCGTTGAGCTGGTCTCCCTGCGCCGCCGCCACCGCTTCGACCCCTCGCCTGTGTGGCGCATGGCGCGGTTGCTGCGGGAGCGGCAGGCCCACATCGTGCAGCCGTTCCTGACCCCCGCTACCTTCTTCGCTCTCGTGGGCGCGCTCCTGGCGGGGACGCCCGTCCGCATCGTCACGGAGCGCTGTGGCCTGCGCCTCCGCCCTGGCCTGGGCAGCGACATCTACCGTTTCCTGGAGGACCGCCTCACGCGCTGGGCGCAGGCGGTGGTGGCCAACAGCGAGGCTGGCCGTCGCTACGTCGTGTCGCGGGGGGTGGCGGCCCACAAGGTGCGGGTGGTCTACAACGGCGTCTCAGCAGAGAGGGTCTACTGCACGGAGGAGGAGCGGGAGGCGGTGCGGCGGGAGGTGGGTGCCGAGGACGGGACGCCGGTGGTGGGCATGGTGGCCAGCCTCCAGCCGGCCAAGGACTACCCCACCTTCATACAGGCAGCGGCCCTGGTGGCCCGGGAGGTGCCCACAGCCCGCTTCCTGGCCGTCGGCGATGGCCCCCTGCGTCCCCAGTTGGAGGCCATGGCCCGCGAGGTGGGGCTGGGCGGGAGGATGGCCTTCGTCGGGCACCAGCTCCGGGTGGCGCCCTACATCGCTGCCATGGACGTGGCTGTCCTCTCCTCATGCGACCACGAGGGTTGCTCCAACTTCCTGCTGGAAGCTATGGCCCTGGGACGTCCCATCGTGGCCACCGACGTGGGCGGCAACCCGGAGCTCTTCCGGGACAGCCAGCCCGGGCTGTTGGTGCCGGCCCGTTCCCCCCATGCTCTGGCAGGAGCGGTGCTGGCCCTCCTGCGCGACGACGACCTGCGACGGCGCTGCGCGGCCGAGGGCCTGGCCCTGTGGCGGCGCCGCTTCACCGTGGAGGCTATGGTCTCGGCCTACGATGCCCTCTATCGGGAGCTATGGCGGTGGCGGGGCGTGTCGTGAAAGGCGACGGCAGAGGGGCCGAGCGCCGGCCTCTGGTGTGCCTGGTATCGGAGGCCCTGGGCCTTCCTGGCGATGAGGGGGTGCGCAATTTCGTCGCCTCCCTGCTGGCCGCCCTGCAGACGAGGGCGCAGGCCGTGGGGCTGGCGGTGGGGGGCGGGTCATCCAGCGATGGCATCGAGAGCCTGCGGGCCGGCAGGCTCTTTCTCAGCCCGCGCCTGGCCAGCCGCTTGCGGGCGCTCTCGCCTGACCTGGTGGTATACGTGCCCTCGGCCTCGGCCACCCTGTTCAGCTTCTGGCGGGCCAGGGCCTTGCAGGCCATGTGCCCGGCTGCACGGGTGGCGATGGTGTCGCTGCAGCCGCGGCGGTTGCGTGGGCCGGCGCGGGCGCTGGCCAGGGTGCTGAAAACGGGGCTGGTGTTCGCTCAGGCGCCGTGGACTATGGCCCTGCTGCAGTCCCTCGGGTGCACCGTCCGCTTCCTGCCCTCGGGCGTCGACCTCGGACGCTTCGTCCCCGTCTCCCAGGAGGAGAAGGAAGCGCTGCGGCGGCGTTTGGGGCTACCTGTCTCCGAGTTCCTGGCCCTCCATGTGGGACACCTGAAGCCGGGCCGCAATCTGGAGGTGCTGCGCTATGCCTGGCCGACAGCCAGGCCAGTGGTGGTGGCCGCCGCCAGCATGGGACGCGATCCCTATCTGGCTGCTTCCCTGGCCGCCGAGGCGGGGGCCATCGTCCTGGAGGGGTATCGCCGGCGCATCGAGGAGGTCTACCAGGCCTGCGACTGTTACCTGTTCCCGGTGCGGGAGCCGGGTTGCGCTATCGACGCGCCCCTGTCGGTCCTGGAAGCCATGGCCTGCAACCTGCCCGTCATCGCTTATCCCTACGGGGGACTGCCCGTCATGTTCGCCGCCGGCAACGGCCTCCACTTCCTGGAGGACTGGCAGCAGCTGCCCTTGCTTCTGTCGGAGGTGCGCGCCCAGCCCGTCTGTCGGACGAGGGAGATGGTCGAGCGCTACGACTGGTCCGAAGTGGCCGGCTATCTCCTGGCCCATGCCCTGGGGGCGTATGCGCTATGAGAGACGTCACGGTGACGCCCGCTGCAGCGCTCCTGCGCCCCCTGGTTGCCGAGGCCATCGCCAGGGCCCGCGGCGACCCGGAGGGGGCGGCGCGGTCGCTGGTGAGCAGGCTACGGGCCAACAAGTTCCCCCTGCTGGCCTGCGGCGATGTCCTCCCGCCCTCTCTGGCCGAAACTCAGGCCTGGCGACAGGCCCTGGCCCGTGACCGGGACGAGCTGCGGCGCCAGCGGGAGGAGTTCCTGCGGGTGAGGGACGCCTGGGCGCGGGCGGGGATATCCTGCCTGGCCTTCAAATCGGCGGGCACCTTCCCTTCCTTCCCCTATACCAGCGACAACCTGGACCTCCTGGTGCCGCGGCGCGACTGCCACCGCGCCCGTGCCCTGCTGGAAGATCTGGGGTACGTCTGGCTGCGCAACATAGACGAGCCGCGCAAGTTCCTGTTCCGCCGCTTCGTGGGCGGACGGTCGGTGCTGGCGGTCCATGTCCATGCCTGGGTTGGCTGGGACGTGGAGTTTCTGGACGAGAGCATCTGGCAGCGGGCGCGCACCGCCCCCGATGACCCCTTCTTGACGGTACCCGGTCCCGAGGACTGCCTGCTGGTGAACATCGCCCATGCCCTTTACGAGAACAAGCGCTTCAGCCTCTTCGACCTGCACAAGGTGACGGCCCACTGGGCCAACCCAGGTCTGGACTGGGCATATATAGAGGAAGCGGCGCGGAGGCGGGGCTGGCACGACGGTCTGCTGCTGGGGTTGCTGGCCTGCGTGCGCATGGAGGAGGCCCTCACGGGGAGGACGACGGCGCCGCACGCCCTGGTCCGCCGTTGGCGTCGCGCGCTGGCGGCCTACCCCTGGGCGCACGTTTACTGGCTGCACCTGCGCCGCTCGCCAGCCCGCGCCCCCTTCCCCGTTTCCTTCGCCGTGAGCAAGCTGCTCTATTATCGCAAGGTCCTCAGCGACGGCCGGAGGGCGCCCTCGGCGCGGGCTACCGACCTGCTGAAGGTGCTGGCCTGGGGCTTCAAGCAGAAGTCGGGCCTGCGTCCCCAGCCCGGCCTGCTCGTCTCCCTGAGCGGGCTGGACGGAGCGGGCAAGACCACTGCGGCTAAGGCCCTGCGCTCCGCCCTCCGCATCTCGGGCGTGAGGTCGCGGCTGGTCTGGACCAGGTGCGGGTGCTCCCCCGCCTATCGCTCCCTGGGGGGCCTGGCCCGCCGTCTGTGGCGCGCGGGCGGGCCTCGGGTGTGGCAGCCCGGCTCGGCCGGCGCCACCGCGTCCGCCCTGTGGGCTGCGGCCAACGCCCTCGATGTCTTCTTGTCACTGGCCTGGCGGGCCTGGCTGCCCCGCTTGCTGGGGAAAGTGGTGGTTTGCGACCGCTATACCTACGACGCCGCCGTGGAGATGCTGTCCCGCCTGGGCGGCGATGGCCGCTGGGTGGCGCTGTCCCCTCGCCTCCTGCTGGCCATATCGCCGCGGCCCGACTACGCATTCCTGCTGGACGTGCCTCCGGAGGTGGCCCGGGCCCGTGGCGACGAGGAGACCTCCCTGGTCGAGCTGACAGCCCAGCGCCGCCTCTACCTGCATCTGGCCAGCGAGCATGGACTGCAGGTGGTGGAGGCCTCCCGGGAGGGGAACGATGTCTGCGACGTGGTGACGCTGACGGTGCTGCGGGGCTATCAGGACCGCTTCCGCACCCTGCTCAACGGGCTGCTGCTATCCAACCCCGCCCAGCTGAACCCGGACGATCCCCTGGCGAGGACGCCTGCGAGGCGCTGAGCATGCACGTGCTAGTGGTTACCAATATGTACCCTCAACCGGGGCGCCCGGCCTTCGGGATATTCGTCCAGGAGCAGGTGGACTCCCTGCGCCGTCTGGGCATTATGGTGGACGTCCTGTTCATCGATGGCCAGGCCAGTCGCCTGAACTATCTGTGGGCATATCCACGACTCTGGCGCGCCCTGAGCCGTCATCGCTACGACGTTATCCATGCCCACTACATCTTCTCGGGGCTGGTGGCCCTGGCCCAGCGCCGTTGCCCCGTGGTGCTGACCCATCATGGCCCGGAGGTGTTCATGACCTGGCAGGCGGTGCCCTGTCGGCTCTTCACCCGCTTCTTCGACCAGGTCATCGTCGTGTCGGAGGAGATGCGGGCGCGTCTGGGCTGCCGCCGCGCTCACGTCATCCCCTGCGGCATCGATTTGGGGCTGTTCCGACCCATGCCTCGTGAGGAGGCGCGCCGCGCCCTGGGCCTGCCCATGAAAAGGAGGCTCGTCCTGTGGGCAGGCGACCCCTCCCGTCCCGAGAAGCGCTGGGACCTGGTGCAGGCTGCTATGAACCTGCTCCGCTCCCATCGCGACGATGTGGAGCTGGTGCTGGCCTCTGGGCAGCCCCACTCCCGGGTGCCCCTCTATATGAATGCCTGTGACGTGCTGCTGCTGGTGTCCGACGCCGAGGGATCGCCCATGGTGGTGAAGGAGGCCATGGCCTGCAACCTGCCCATCGTCTCCACCGCTGTGGGCGATGTCCCCCAGGTCATCGGCGACACCGAGGGGTGTTTCCTGTGCAGCCAGGAGCCGGAGGACATCGCTGCCAAGCTAGAGCTGGCCCTGGACTTCGGCGGGCGCACCGACGGTCGTCGGCGGGTACAGCACCTGGAGCTGGGCGCCATTGCCCGGCGAGTGGCGGCGGTTTATGAGGAGGCGATGGCGGCCAGAAGGGAACGAGGCGTTGCGGAGGTGCGGGCATGAGGAGGGTCTGTCTGGTGCGCCTGGGCTACTTTCCCCAGGAGGAGCACCTGCGCCGCAATGTCGGCGCCCTGGCCGACGCTGGCTACCAGGTAGATGTCCTCTGTCTGCGGGCGCCGGGACAGCCGTTGGTGGAGCGCTACCCGGGGGGCACCGTGTTCCGGCTGCCCCTGGCCCACCGCCGGTCGGGGCTGCTCCGACACCTGTGGGAGCATTCCGCCTTCTGCGTCCTGGCGGCCATCTTGCTGCCAGCCCTGTGGGCCCTCAGGCGCTATCGCGTGGTGGAGTTCTGCAGCCCTCCCGACTACGCCGTCTTCGCTGCCCTGCTGCCGCGGCTTTTTGGCACCAGGATCGTCCTGTACATCTTCGACCTGCTGCCGGAGACCCTGGCCTGCACCTATGGCCTGAGCGATGGTTCCCCGCTCGTGCGCCTGGCCGGCTGGCTGGAGCGCATCAGCGCTGCCCTGGCCCACGTGGTCATAGTGGTCGCCCCCGATACGGTGGAGAGGGTGGTCCAGCGCGGCACCCCTGCAGCGAAGGTGGTATGGCTGCCCAACGCCCCCGATGAGGACGTCTTCCGACCGCCGCCGGAGGAGCCTGGGTCGGACGGAGGGTTCGTGGTCATGACCCACGGCTCCATCCTGCCCCGTTACGGCGTCGATGACCTGCTGCGGGCGGCGGCCCTGCTGCGGCCGCTGCTGCCGGACCTTCGGGTCTGGGTGGTGGGCGAGGGCGAGCATCTTCCTGCCGTCCGGGCACTGGCTGACAGCCTGGGGCTGGACGGCACGGTGACCTTCAAGGGGTGGCTGGCCTACCCCCAGGTGGCGCGCGCCGTCGCCTCTGCCCAGGTGGGCGTGGTGCCGGTCCGTTTCAACTCTCTGCCCAACAAGCTATTCGAGTACGCCTTCATGGGCCGGCCAGTGGTGGCGGCTGTCCAGCCGTCCATCCGCCGCGTCTTCGGCGATGCGGTGCTCTATTACCCGCCGGGCGATCACCGTGCCCTGGCCGATGCCCTGCTCCGGCTCTACAGGGACGAGGGTTTGCGCCGACGCCTGGGAGAGGCCGCTCGAGCCGTGGCCCTGCGTCACTCCTGGTCCAGGGTGCGGGAGACGTACGTCGCCCTGCACGGGGGGCCGCCGCCCGCACCCGAGGCGGGGAGGGCGGGCCGATGAACTCCGGTCGCGTGAGGGCCATCGACCCCCGCTGCGAGCCCGCCTGGGAGGAGTTCGTGGCGTGGCACCCCGAGGCGACGGTCTTCCACACCTCTCACTGGGCGAGGGCGCTGACGGCGGCTTACGGCTTCGAGCCTGTGTACTATGTCCTGGAGACGGCCCAGGGGGAGATCACGGCTGCCCTGCCGCTGATGCTGGTAAGGAGCCGCCTCACGGGTCACCGCCTGGTGGGCCTGCCCTTCAGCGACCTGTGCCCTCCCCTGGTCCAGGGAGCTGACGAGCTGGCTGCCCTGGCGATGGCTGTGCAGCGAGAGGCGCGCCGTCGCGGCCTCGACTACGTGGAGTTGCGGGGAGGCGATGCCGACCGCCTGGTGCCCCTGGGCTTCGTGACCGTTGCCAGCCTGTTCGTCCGTCACTTCATGGAGGTGCCGTCGGATCTGGCGGAGCTGGAGCCCATGGTCCACGACTCGGCCCGCCGCGGGGTGCGAAAGGCCCTCCGCTCAGGGGTAGAGGTGCGTCGGGCCGGTCCCGAGGCCTTGCCCCTGTTTTATCGCCTGTACGAGGCCACGCGGCGACGCCAGCGCCTGTTGCCAGCACCGCGTCGGTTCTTCGCTGCCATCGGTGAGCACCTGCTGGGGCGCGGGCTGGGCGCCTTCCTCCTGGCCGAAATAGATGGAGAGGTGGTGGCCTGCAACCTGCTCCTCTGGTGGCGGCAGGGCATGGTCTACAAGGCCAACGTCTCTCAGCCCGACCGTCTGGAAGTGCGGCCCAACAACCTGCTCATGTGGCATACCATCGCCCTGGCGCGAGAAATGGGCATGCGGGTGCTAGACATGGGGCGCACCGACGCCGACCACGAGGGATTGCGCCGGTTCAAGTCCCTCTGGGCGGCTTGCGAGTCGCCCCTGCCCTACTTCTACTATCCCACCCCTGAGCGAGGGCAGGGCCGACGGCGGAGGGCCCTGGGCAGAGCGCTGCGCGTGCTCGCTGCCCTCTGCCCGGCCTGGCTCTCGCGAGGCCTCTCCTCCTGCCTCTACCGTCACCTGGCCTGAGGCGCTACCGCGGCGGCATGCGCAGCGCGCCGTCCAGGCGGATGGTCTCGCCGTTGAGGTAGGGGTTGCGGATGATGCTCTCGGCCAGGAGGGCGAACTCCTCCGGGCGTCCCAGCCGCCTGGGGAAGGGCACGTTTTCGGCCAGGGCCTGACGCTGAGGCTCGGGCATGAGGCGGAAGAGGGGCGTGTCGAAGATGCCCGGGGCGATGGTCACTACTCGTATGCCAAGGCTGGCCAGGTCGCGGGCGGCAGTGAGGGTCAGCCCCACCACCCCGGCCTTGGAGGCGGCATAGGCAGCCTGGCCGATCTGCCCGTCGAAGGCGGCCACCGAGGCGGTGTTGATGATGACCCCCCGTTCGCCCTCGGCCGTCGGCTCGTTCTTGGCCATGGCCGCTGCTGCCAGCCGCAGCACGTTGAAGGTGCCTACCAGGTTCACCTCGATGACCATCCGGAAGCGGCCCAGGTCATGGGGCGTGCCATCGCGGCCCAGGACTCGCCCGGCCCAGCCGATCCCAGCGCAGTGGACGACGGCCCGCAGGGGGCCGAGGGAGGCCGCCTTCTCTATGGCGGCGGCGGTGGAGGCCTCGTCGGTAATGTCCGCCTGGGCAAAGAGGGCCACCTCGCCCAGCTCCCGCGCCAGGGCCTCGCCACGGGTGGCATCCCGGTCCACGATGACGACGCGGGCGCCTGCCCCCAGCAATCGGCGCACGGTGGCCTCGCCCAGGCCCGAGGCCCCTCCGGTGACCAGAGTGACGACGCCGTCCAGCTCCATATCTCCGCTCCTGTGGTGGTCTCCTCTGGATTATAGGGCGGCGCCCCTGGCTGGGGCCACCGTCAGCGGCTCTGGGCCTCCAGCAGCAGACGGGCTACCTCCGGGCGGGTGAACTCGGGCGGTGGTAGCTCGCCCCGGGCCAGCATGGCCCGCACCTGGGTCCCGCTCAGGTTTACCTGCTCCTCAGGCGGGTGAGGGCAGGTCTTGGCCGAGGCCATCCCGCCGCAGCGGCGGCAATAGAAGGCGTTCTCGAAGAAGAGGGGCGTTATGCCCAGCTCCTCGGGCTCCAACTCGCGGAAGATGTGCTGGGCGTCGTAGGGGCCGTAGTAATTGCCCACGCCTGCATGGTCCCGCCCGACGATGAAATGGGTGCAGCCGTAGTTCTTACGACAGAGGGCATGGAATACGGCCTCCCGGGGGCCCGCATAGCGCATGTAGGCCGGGAAGACTGCCAGCACCACCCGCTGCTGGGGGTAGTAGCCCTCGATGAGGGCCTGATAGCAGCGCAGGCGCACCTCGGCAGGGACATCGTCGGCCTTGGTCTCGCCCACCAGGGGGTGGATCAGGAGGCCATCGACTATCTCCAGGGCGCACTTTTGGATGTATTCGTGGGCGCGGTGTATGGGGTTGCGGGTCTGAAAGCCCACCACCGTCCGCCAGCCGCGGCGGACGAACTCGGCCCGGGTCTCGGCCGGCGTCAGGTAGTAGGGACGGAAGGGGCCCTCGCCCCGCTCCAGCTCCAGGGCCCACACCTTGCCCCCCAGGAGCATGTCGCCCCGCTGGAGCAGGGCCGCTACCCCCGGATGGGCCGGGTCAGCGGTGCGGAAGACCCGCTGGGCCTCTTCCTCTTTGTCGTAGGGGAAGACCTCTGCCAGCTCCAGCAGGCCGACCAGCCGGCCATCGGGAGCCAGGAGGGCCACCTCCTGGCCTTCCCGCAGGGAACGGGCTGCCTCTGCGTCCACTGCCAGCGTTATGGGCAGCGGCCAGACGGTGCCGTCGGCCAGGCGCATATGCTCCAGGACGCTGCGGTAGTCGTCCCGACAGAGGTAACCCTCCAGAGGGCTGAAGGCGCCCTGGGCGATCATCTGCAGGTCCGAAAGCTGGCGGGCATCCAGGCGGACGGAAGGCAGCCCTCGCGCCCTCTCCTCCGCCTCTGCCCGCCGCTCGGGCGGCAGCAGGCGGTCCACCAGACGGCCGCCATGGGGGACGCTGGTCATGGCCTACCTCCTGCCGTCGCCGCTGGGGACCGAGTCGGGGACGTAGCCGCGCTGGGCCAGGGCCGACCAAAGCCTGGCCACGCTCTCCTCCAGGGACTCGCGGTCGGTCTCGAGCACCAGGTCGGGTGCCAGGGGCTCCTCGTACGGGTCGCTGATGCCAGTGAAGTTGGCCACCTCGCCCCGCAGGGCCTTGGCGTAGAGGCCCTTCACATCTCGCTGGACCAGGACCTCTATGGGGCACTTGACATAAACTTCCAAAAAGTCGCCGATGAGGCTGCGGGCGTATTCGCGCCCCTCCCGGTAGGGGGAGATGAGGGCGACGATGACGGCCACGCCGTTACGGGCCAGCAGGTGGGCCACGTAGGCCACGCGGCGGATGTTCTCCAGCCGGTCCTCGCGGCTGAAGCCCAGCCCCTTACTGAAGTGCTGGCGGACCACGTCGCCGTCCAGCACCTCCACTCGCTGGCCGACCGCCCGCAGGCGCTCGGCCAGGGCCTCGGCGATGGTGGTCTTGCCGGCGCCGGACAGGCCCGTGAGCCAGACCACATAGCCCTGCCGTTCGCTCATGCGTCCTTCCTCCTGAAGCAGGGATTGGTGGGCGATCTAGCCCGGTCCGCCGCCCCCGCCGATGGCCACGCTCTCCAGGGTCACCACCCCGGGACGCACGGCCAGCGTCACGGAGGCGCCTTCGGTGTCCAGGGCCACAGTGAAGTGTCCCAGTGTGCGCATGGCGACCCGCACTCCCCAGAGGGTGCGGCCCGAAAGGACGGCCAGGGCCTTGTTCACCTCCTCCAGGTGGCGCGACAGCTCCCGGCCCCCAGGAGTGCGACGGAACACCTCCGTCAGCACCCGTTCGCCCTCGGCGGTGTAGAGCCGGCGGGCACGGCCCGTCTCCAGGGCCATGGCCACCAGCCCCTCCAGCAAGGGCACCAGGTCGGGGGGCACGGTGCCCTCCTCCACTGCCCGGGCCAGGGAGCGGTAGCTCTCCTGTCGGGCGTCCGTGAGGGCGGGCAGGAGGGCGGCCAGCTCTTGGGAGACCAGCTCCCGCTCCTCCGGGGAGAGCTGGAGAGCCTCGCCCTCGGGCGCGTCCGTCACAGGTGGACGCCCTCCGCCTCCTTGAGGATGGCCTCGGCCTCGTGCTCGAAGCCGCCCGTCTCGATGGGGCAGTGGATGCCGCACTCCTTGGGGGCGTTGACCTCCCACCACCAGCGGCCGGCCCGGTCGTCCTCGCCGGGCTGGATGGGCCGCGTGCAGGGGTCGCAGCCGATGCTGGTGTAGCCCTGGTCGTAGAGGGGGTTGTAGGGTACCCCGTTCTGGTGGATGTAGTCCCAGACCTCCTCCTTGGTCCAGTCGGCCAGGGGGTTCACCTTGACGATGCCGCCGTGGTCGTGGTCCAGCTCCACCTTGCGAATGGCGGCGCGGGAGGCCCACTGCTCCCGGCGCAGGCCGGTGAACCAGGCGTCCAGGTGCTCCAGGGCGCGGATCAGAGGCCGCACCTTCCGTATGTGGCAGCAGACCAGCCGCAGGGGCACCGACTTGTAGAACAGGTCCTCACCGTGCCGCCGCACCATCACCTCCACCTCCCGCGGGTCGGGGGTCAGCACCTGCCAGCGGGCCAGGTGATAGCGGGAGCGGGCCTCCTCCAGGAACCGGTAGGTGGCCTGGGGCAGGCGCCAGGTGTCCACAGTGATGACGGTGATGTCGGGACGGATGCGGTAGGCCATGTCCAGCACTACCATCCCCTCAGCCTGGAGGGCGGTGACGACGGCGATGCGGTCGCCGAAGGTATCCAGAGCCCAGGCGATGACGTCCTGCGGCTCCTTGTCGTCCAGCTCGACGGCGATCTCGCCGATCTCCAGGTCGTCGAAGATGATCCTCTCCTGCATCTCCCTTCACCTCGGCGGTCTTCTAGCCTCCGGACATGGCCATGAGCACCAGCAGCTCGTCGCCGGCCTGGAGAGGGGTGTCCAGCCCCTGCAGGCCGCGGATGTCGTCCTCGTTCACGTAGAGCAGGTAGGCAGGGTCGATGTCCCCCTCGGCTGTCAGCAGGCGCTCTTTCAGGGCGGGGAAGCGCCGCGACGCCTCCTCGATGGCGCTGCGCACCGTCCCCGGCCTCACCTCCAGGTGGTCGATGCCTTCGGTCAAGTCCAGCAGCGGCCCGGGGATGCGGAGGACGGCGGCTTCCTTCTGCTGCTCCTGGGCTGGCTCCTCCAGGGCGATGCGCTGCAGCTCCTCGTCGCTGCGCTCGTCGCAGAAGTCGCGGAAGGAGTAGCCGTTCTGGCGTCGCTCCTTCTCCTCCAGCCAGGCCCCCACCAGGCGCACCAGCACATCGGTGATGCGGTCGGTGGGGACGCGGCGCAGCAGGGGCCGACCGATGGCGGCCTTGGTGCCCAGGCCGCCCCGCAGGGAGACGTCGTAGGCCTCCACCTTGCCACCGCCCGGAGCGGGGGCGGTGGTGCCCTGGAGGCCGATCTCTCCCACCCAGTGGTGGGCGCAGGCGTGGGGACAGCCGTCCATGTATATCTTCAGCCCCTCGATGCGCCGACCGAAGCGGTGCTCCAGGGCCTCGATGATCTCGCCCAGCTTGCCCTTGGTCTCGGACACGGAATAGTTGCAGAAGTCGTGGCTGGTGCAGGCGGTGGAGGTGGCGTACAGCTTGTGCCGGTCGTGAGGGAAGCCTATGGCCGCCACCTTCTCCAGCAGCCAGGGCAGCCTGTCCTCGGGCACGTTGCCTATGATGAAGTTCTGCTCCCGAGTCAGGCGGATGTCGGCCCCCACCTCCTCCAGCACGTCAGCCAGCTGCTGCATCTGGGCACCCGTCATCCAGCCGTTGGGCACCGGGAAGCCCACGTAGTAGAGGCCTTCCTGCTTCTGGGGGTGGATCCCCAGGTGGTCGGCCTCGCCGATGGCCTCGGGCGCCCGGCCATCCTCCAGAGGGCGGCCCAACCGCTCCTCTACCATGCGCCGCACTCCCTCGGGGCCGTAGTCGTCCACCAGGAACTTGATGCGGGCCTTGGCGCGGCTGATGCGGTAGCGGTTGTTGTTCTGCCACACATCAGTGATGGCCCGCAGCACGTCCACCGCCTCGTCCACGGGCACGAAGACGCCCAGGTCGCGGGAGAGGCGCGGGGTGGCGGACAGGCCGCCGCCCACGCGGACGGCGAAGCCCGGCCGGCCGTCCTTTATGACGCCCACCAGGGCGATGTCATGGATCTCGGGGGCGTTGCACTGGTAAGGGCAGGCGGCGATGGTGAACTTGTGCTTGCGGGGCAGGTTGGAATAGTCGCGGTTGCCCCAGAAGAAGCGGGCCACCTGCTCGATGACGGGGCGCACATCGAACAGCTCGTCGCGGCTGATGCCGTTGACCGGGCAACTGGTGATGTTGCGCACCGTATCGCCCTCGGCGCCCACGGTGGTGAGGCCGGCCTGGGCGATGGCCTCCAGGACCTCGGGCAGCTTCTCCATACGCACCCAGTGGAGCTGGATCCCCTGGCGGGTGGTCAGCTCGCCGTAGTTGCGACCGTAACGCAGGGAGATGGCGCCGATGGCCCGCAGCTGGGCAGGGGTGAGAAGGCCGCCGGGCACCTTGATGCGCACCATGAAGGTCCCGATCTTGGGCTTGTCATGGGCGATGCCCCACCAGTAGAGGCGGACGATGTCCTCCTCGGGAATGGCCTCGTAGCCGCGGGCGATGAGCTCCGGCAGCTCGTGGATGATGTCCAGGGGAAAGCGCTCCTGCTTGAGGCGCTCGATGCTGTTGCGCTTGAGCACCAGTTCCCAGGACGGAATCTCCAGCTGGGCGCCCGGGGTCTGGGCGGTGGTCATGGTATCCCCTCCCGCGGCTGCCATGGGCCGCTGGCTGTAATAGGCGATTGTTGAGTTTCCTGCCTCACTTTGTCGACTATGCTACCCGCTAGGGCTGCGAGTGTCAAGCCCCCTTTCGGGCCTCGAAGGAGCATGGAAGGGGGTACATGCCCTTTCGGGGCGGTGTCCGTTGCCCTCCCTGGCCGCGGACGCCTCTGCCGCCGCGACAGGCCGGCCCGTTAACCTGCTTTTAACGACATGTTGTCTAGCGTCTATCGAGATCGGCCTTATAATTATTAGCATCATAGCTAACAATTGGGGGTAAGCTTTGCAGCCTGCCGTAGGGAGCTCGTCGCTGCCGGGGGTTACCATGAGAGGGGGAAGACCCAAGGGAGGTCCCGCTTTGGCCATCGCCTACGTCCTGCGCCGTCAGGACTTGACGTCCACCCTCATGCGCCTGTGGTTGAAGGTGCCGCCGTCCTTTTCCTTTCGGGCCGGTCAGCACTGCCATCTCGTCCTGGACGGACAGGAGCGCGCCTTCTTCATCGCTTCGGCGCCCTGGGAGCTGCCCATGCTGGAGCTGGTGGCCCGCCTGGTGCCGCGAGGCCCCTTCAGCCGCCGCCTGTGGATGCTGGATGAGGGGGACGCGGTACCCCTGCGCTGGCATGCCCAGGGGTCCCTCACCTTCGACCGTCGCTACCGCAACCAGGTGCTGGTGAGCACCGGGGTGGGCATCGCGCCCTTCATCAGCGTCCTGCGCGACCGTCTGCAGACGCCGCCGGCCGTCCACCGTTTCTGGTTGCTGCACATGGCGGCCGGGGAAGAGCTGGCCTACGCCCACGAGCTGGAGGGGTTGGCGGCCCGCTGCCCTGAGGCCCTCCACTACAGCATCGTCCCTCCCTCTCCGCGGATGCGGCGGCCTGCTGCCTCCCATGCCCCCCTGGTCACCAAGGGGGTCAGCCGCTGGCTGGATGCCCTGGACCTGGACCCGCGCCTGACCATGGTCTATCTGGCCGGCCGCCGTTGCCTGCTGGAGGACCTGGCCGGGCACCTTCGCAGCCAGGGCTGGCGCGTCAAGCACGAGTTCATCGACTGAGGCCCCGTCGCCTACCCCGCCTCTTCGCCTGGGGGTCGCTCCTCCGGCCCATCCTCTGCCCCCCGTAATCTTGCCCAGAAAAGTAGTCGCGTGGCCAACGTAGACATTTGACGTGAAGGTAAGCATGCATTAGAATGCCCATGAGGGTCGCCATGCATCTGTTGAGATTGCTGAGATTCCTCGCCCCTTACAAGAGGCAGGTGGCCCTGGCCCTGGTCTGCATCGCCGGCGCGAGCGGCTTCGGCCTGGCCAGCCCCCAGCTGGTGCGGTGGGCGGTGGACTTCGGCCTGGGCATAAAGGTGGAGGGGGGCCGCCTGGCGACCGACACCAGCGTGCCGGTGCTAGTGGTGGCTGCCCTGGCAGTGGTGGGGGCGGCGGTGCTGAGGGGCGCCTTCGTTTACGGGCAGCAGTTCCTGTCGGAGTGGACATCCCAGCGGGTGGCCTACGACCTGCGCAACCGCCTCTATGACCAGTTCCAGCGCCTCTCCTTCTCCTTCCACGACCATTCCGAGACGGGGCAGCTCATGTCGCGTGCCACCCAGGACGTGGAGGCGGCGCGACTGTTCATCCAGTTCGGGGTGCTGCGGCTGGGCTACCTGGCTGGGGTGGTGGTGGCGGCCGCCGTCCTGATGTTCTGGAGCGACTGGCAGCTGGCCCTGGCCGCCCTGTCGGTGGCGCCGCTGGTGTTGTGGCGCTCGGCCTCCATGAGCGTGCGCCTGCGCCCCCTCTGGCTGCAGGTCCAGAACCGCATGGGCCAGCTCACCAGCCTGTTGCAGGAGTCCCTGACCGGTTTCCGGGTGGTGAAGGTGTTCGGGCGGGAGGACTACGAGCTGGAGCGGTTCGGGAAGGAGGCGCGGGCCCTGTTCGACGACGCCTACACCGCCGGCCGCATCCAGGCCTATAACAGCCCCCTCATTTCCTTTTTGTGGATGGTCTCCCAGGGGGTCGTGCTGCTGTTCGGCGGCTGGCAGGCCATCGAGGGTCGGGTGACGGTGGGCGAGCTGACGGCCTTCCTGTTCTATCTGACCCTGATGCAAATGCCGCTGCGGGCCCTCGGTTGGATCGTGGGGATCTACTCGCGGGCCCTTTCCGCCTCCCAGCGCATATTCGAGGTGCTGGATGCCCAGCCGGAGGTGAAGGAGAAGCCAGGGGCCATCGTGCTGCGGGACGTCAAGGGGCACGTGCGCTTCGAGGACGTCCACTTCGCCTACAACTCCCTGGTGCCGGTGCTGAGGGGCATCACCTTCGAGGCGCGGCCGGGAGAGGTGGTGGCCTTGATGGGGCCGGCCGGCAGCGGCAAGACCACCATCGTCAACCTTCTGCCCCGCTTCTATGACGTCACGGCGGGCCGCATCACCATCGATGGAATCGACATCCGGGACGTGACCCTTCAGTCGCTGCGGCGGGTGGTGGGCATCGTCCAGCAGGACATCTTTCTCTTTTCGGCCACCATCCGCGACAACATCGCGTACGGCGCCCCCTGGGCCAGCCAGGAAGACATCGAGCGAGCGGCCAAGGCGGCCCGCATCCACGACTTCATCGTTTCCCTGCCCGACGGCTACGACACCTGGGTGGGCGAGCGAGGCATCACCCTCTCGGGTGGCCAGAGGCAGCGGGTGGCCATCGCCCGCACCCTGCTGCGGGACCCCCGCGTCCTCATTCTGGACGACTCCACCTCCAGCGTGGACGCGGAGACGGAGCGCCTCATCTGGGAGGCGCTGGTGGAGCTAATGAAGGGGCGCACCACCTTCGTCATCGCCCACCGGCTGCGCACCCTGAAGCTGGCCGACAAGGTGCTGGTGCTCAAGGACGGGGAGATAGTGGAGCAGGGACGCCACGAGGAGCTGCTGTCCCGCCACGGCCTCTATCGCCAGATCTACGAGCTGGAGCTGAGGGACCAGGAGGAGGCCCTGCGGCTCACCATGGGCCGGCCCTCGGCCGGGGGAGGCAGCTGAGGATGGGCATGTGGGGCGGCTTCGGCGGCATGAATCTGGGGGCCATACGCCGCGGGGCCGACGTGTGGGAGGAGGAAGGCCCGGGCACCATCTACGACCACACGGTGGTGCGCCGCTTCCTGCCCTACCTGGCGCCGTACAAGGGGAGGGTGCTGGCGGCCTTCGCTGCCCTGCTCGTGGCGGCCGCTACCACCCAGGCCCAGCCCTGGCTCATCGGCCGCGGCATCGACGAGTTCGTGCGGGGGGGCAACTTCCGCGGGCTGGCGGCCATCGCGGGACTGGTGCTGGGGCTGGCGGTGGTCTCCTGGGGTGCCCAGTTCGTCCAACAGCTCATTACCACCTACGTCGGCCACCGGGTGCTGCTGCGCCTGCGCCTGCTCCTCTTCGAGCACATCATGAAGCTGTCGGTCCGCTTCATCGACAGCAATCAGGTAGGGCGCGTCATGTCCCGCGTGCAGAACGACGTGGCCGCCCTGCAGGACCTCATCACCACCGGGGTCTACGACATCTTCTATCAGTTCCTGGGAGTGGCCTTCGTCATCTTCTTCGTCTTCTATCAGGACGTGATCATGGCGCTGGTGGCCCTGTCGGTGCTGCCTGTGCTGGTGCTGGCCATGGCCGTCTGGCAGTCGCGGGCGCGGCAGGCCTTCCTGCGCGTCCGCCAGGCCATTGCCGTGGTCAATGCCAACCTGCAGGAGAACGTGTCGGGGGTGCGGGTGGTCCAGAGCCTCACTCGCGAGGAGGAGAACCTGCGCCGCTTCGACCGGGTCAACGCCGACCACCTGATGGCCAATGTGGAGGCGGGGCGTCTGACGGCGGCGGTGATGCCCCTGGTGGAGGTGCTGGTGGCCGTCTCCACCGCCCTGGTCATCGGCGTGGGCGGCGTGCGGGTGATGAACGGCCAGCTGGAGGTGGGCGAGTTCGTGGCCTTCGCCCTCTACGTGCAGAGGGTGTTCGAGCCGGTGCGGAACCTGATAATGCAGTACACCCAGTTGCAGCGGGCCATGGCGGCCGGTGCCAGGATTCTGGAGGTCCTGGACACCCAGCCCGAAATAACCGATGCGCCCGACGCCATCGACCTGCCCGACATCCGCGGCCAGGTGGAGTTCCGACACGTCCACTTCCGCTACGTGCCCGATGTGGAGGTGCTGCACGACATCAACCTCAAGGTCCAGCCCGGGGAGATGGTGGCCATAGTGGGCCCCACGGGGGCCGGCAAGAGCACGCTGGTATCCCTGGTGGCCCGCCTCTACGACGTGACGGAGGGGCAGGTGCTCATAGACGGGGTGGACATCCGCCGCATCCGTCGCAGCTCCCTGGCCCGACGGCTGGGGGTGGTGCTGCAGGAGCCTTTCCTGTTCACGGGGACGGTGCGGGAGAACATACGCTACGGCCGTCCCGACGCCAGCGACGAGGAAGTGGAGGCGGCAGCGCGGGCGGTGGGGGCTCACGACTTCATCGTCCGGTTGCCCCAGGGCTACGATACCTATCTGCACGAGCGAGGGCAGAACCTGTCGTTGGGCCAGCGGCAGCTCATCAGCTTCGCCAGGGCGCTTCTGGCTGACCCCCGCATCCTCATCCTGGACGAGGCCACTGCCAGCGTCGACCCGGTGACCGAGGCGTTGCTGCAGCGGGCGTTGCGTCGACTGCTGCAGGGCCGCACCTCCTTCGTCATCGCCCACCGCCTGTCCACGGTGCGGGGTGCCGACCGCATCGTGGTGCTGGACCAGGGGCGGATCGTGGAGGAGGGGCGTCACGAGGAGCTGATGGCCCGCGATGGGCTTTACGCCCGCCTCTACCGCCTCGCCTATCAGCAGGCGGTGCCGGTGCTGGGCGGCGACGGCCACGGCAGCGGCGACGGTGCCGGCGAGGGCAGCCGTCCCGACCGCTCCCCTCGTCCCTCCTCCGCCTCTTAGGCCTGGCCCTCACCCCTATCCCCGGGCCTATAATCGCCCTGGAGGTGTGATCTGTGGCTGTCGATGTGGACTCATTGGCTCAGGCCGTAGCCGAGGCCATCGGCCGGGAAGCCGTCGTTCTGGACCCCGGTGAGCTGGAGCGCTACTCCTGGGACGCCCTGGGCCCCAACCGGGCCTTCCGCCTGGCCGGACAAATAAAGACCCAGCCCCTTCTGGCTGCGCGCCCCCGCAGCACCGAAGAGGTGGCGGCGGTTGTGCGTTTGGCCGCCCAAAGGGGCCTGGCGGTGGTGCCCTACGGCGGCGGCACCGGGGTGATGGGTGCGGCCGTGCCCGTCCAGCCCTCGCTGGTGCTGGATCTGGGGGCCATGGACAGGGTGCTGGCCATCAGCCGCTCCGACCGCACTGTCCACGTTCAGGCCGGAATGGTGCTGGAGCGGCTGGACCGGGAGCTGGCCGCCCACGGGCTGATGCTGGCCCATGACCCCTGGTCCCTGCCCATCGCTACCGTGGGAGGCGCCATTTCCACCAACGGCATGGGCTACCGGGTGGGGCGCTACGGCTCCATGGGTGATCAGGTGCTGGGGCTGACGGTGGTGCTGGCCGACGGCCGCGTCCTGCGCACGCGAGGCGTGCAGGGCAAGTCCGCAGGACTGGACCTGAACCACCTGTTCATCGGCACCGAGGGTTGCTTCGGCGTCATCACCGAGGCCGTGCTGCGCTGCCTGCCCTTGCCCGAGGCGCGGGTGCTGGCAGCCTATGCTTTCGACAGTTTCGAGGCGGGGTTCGAGGCCATCATGGCCATGGACGGCATCGGCCTGGTGCCCTCGGTGCTGGACTACGGCGAAGACTTCGAACCTGGGGCCGATACTTCTCGCCCCGTCTCGGCCGGGGCCAAACTCTACCTGGCCTTCGAAGGCTTCCGCCAGGAGGTGGAAGCCCAGAGGGGCCGCGCCGACGAGATATGCCGTGCCAGCGGCGGCCGGCCGCTGCCGCCGCGGGAGGCCGAGTCCTTCTGGGAGCACCGTCACGACATCGCCCTGCGCTTCGCCCGGGGCAGGCGCCAGGGGCGGCCGCGGGAGCCGGTGGCGGGCGCCCGCTTCGACTACGTGCACGTCTCGCTGCCGCCTTCGCGCGTCCTGGATTACCGTCGCCGCTGTCAGGAGGTGCTGGCCCGCAGGCGGGTGCTGCCGCTGGAGTACGGCATCTGGGGCAGGCCGGGCCTCTTCGACGTGGTCATGGTCCAGCCCGAGGGCGATGGCGACTCGCTGGCCGAGGCCGTGGACGAGCTGCTGGTCATAGCCCAGGACATGGGCGGCTCCATGGAGCAGTGCCACGGGGTGGGGCTGAAGCTGCTCCACCTGATGGAGCGGGAGCATGGCCTGGGCCTGGAGCTGATGCGGGCCATCAAGAGGGCGCTGGACCCCCAGGGCATTCTCAACCCCGGCAAGCTGGCCCTGTAACGTCTACCTACTACCCCGTATCTAATCCTTTGGAATGTCTGCAGCCGCCGTGTCAGGAGGCGGTAGGGCTTGGCGTCTCCCTTTGCCCAAGTCCTCCCGCGGACGTGCCCGCCTCGCTCTCTTCCTGATAGCCTGCGCCCTGGCCACCATGACCGTCTCGTCCATCTACTACGCCAATCTGCACCGCACCCACCTGCAGGACATGGATCAGCTCTCTCAGGCGGGCGTGGCGCTGGAGCAGGCGCACGGCGAGTTCACGCAGGCCAAGGCAGCCCTGGCCTCTCTCACCATCCTGCGCGACCGCTCCTACTTCGACCTCTATCGTCTGAGCATACAGTCGGCCCGCCAGGAGGTGGACCGGGTACGTCGCATCGCTGCCTCCCTGGGCATGTGGGCCGATGCCACGGCCCTCTATGCCCTGACGGCGCGGATGGACGCCTTCGACAGCGAGATCGGGAAGGTGGTCGACGCCTATCTGGGCGATGACCCCCTGGGGGCCATCCGGGCCGGCCAGCAGCTGTGGCCCATGGCCGACTCCATCGAGCAGGACCTGCGCGACGCCAGCAGGGCCTGGCTCATGCTGGTCACCCAGGAGCGAGAGGTGGCGGAACGGGCCACGTGGACGCACTTGGTCATCCAGGGGGGGCTGGGGGCCTTCAGCCTGCTGGTGGCCTTCGTCACCGCTGTCCTGTTCGACCGCTCCATCCTCCAGCCCCTGGCCAAGCTGCGGCGCGCCGCCACAGCCATCGCTGCCGGTGACCTGACGGCCCGGGCGCCCGTGGAGGGGCCGGAGGAGATGGTCTCCCTGGCCCAGGCCTTCAACAACATGACCGAGACCCTGGTGCAGCGCAACATCGAGCTGGAGCGCCACCTGATGGACCTCCAGCAGGCCCAGGACACCATCTGGCGCATGGCCTACTACGACACCCTCACGGGCCTGCCCAACCGCCACATGCTGGAAGACCGACTGCAGGCGGCCATCGCTCAGGCGCGGCGGCGGGGCCAGCATGTGGGCGTGCTCTTCCTGGACCTGGACCGCTTCAAGCTGGTCAACGACACCTTCGGCCACAGCTTCGGCGACAAGCTCCTGCGGCTGGTGGGGCGACGCCTGGCGGAGGCCCTCAACGGCAACCACCTGCTGGCCCGCACCGGCGGCGACGAGTTCGCTGTGCTGCTGCCCGAGGTGACGCGGGAGTCGGAGGCGGAAGACGCGGCCCGACGCCTGCTGGGGGCCATGCAGCTCCCCTTCTTCGTGGACGACCGCGAGCTTTACATCACGGCCAGCATCGGCCTGGTCCTGTTCCCCCAGCACGGCGAGGACCCCCAGGCCCTCCTCCGCAACGCCGACATCGCCATGTACCGGGCCAAGGAGCGGGGGCGCAACACCTACCAGACCTACACCACCCTGATGGGGTCCGGCCTCGGCAACCGCCTGGCCATGGAGAGCGAGCTGCACCGCGCCCTGGAGCGAGGGGAGCTGGTCTTGCACTACCAGCCCATCGTGGACCTGGAGGCCGGCAAGGTGGTGGGGCTGGAGGCGCTGGTGCGCTGGCAGCACCCGGAGCGGGGCCTCCTCTTCCCCGACCAGTTCATACCCCTGGCCGAGGAGACGGGACTCATCGTCCCCCTGGGAGAGTGTGTGCTCAACACCGCCTGCGCCCAGGCCGTGGCCTGGCAGAGGGACGGCCTGCCGCCCTTCTTCGTCACCGTCAACCTCTCCCCCCGGCAGATGCGCCAGGACGAGGAGCTGCTGGCGGCCGTCTCCCGCGCCCTTCAGGAGACGGGCCTGCCGCCCCGGCAGCTCATGCTGGAGGTCACCGAGGGGGCCATCATGGTGGAGCTGGAGCGGGCGGTGAGCCTGCTGCTGGCCCTGCGGGGGCTGGGCGTCCTGGTCTGCGTGGACGACTTCGGCACCGGCCACTCGTCCCTCAGCCACCTGAAGACGCTGCCGGTGGACGTGGTGAAGGTCGACCGCACCTTCATCTGGGACATGACCGCCAGCCAGGCCGATGCCGCCATCGTGGCGGCGGTGGTCACCCTGGCCCGCTCCCTGGGGCTGCGGGTCATCGCCGAGGGCGTGGAGACCCAGGAGCAGGCGCAGCTGCTGCTCACCCTGGGCTGCCACGAGATGCAGGGCTACCTCTTCAGCCGCCCCCTGCCTGCGGAGCAGGTGGCGGAGCTGCTGAAGCGGGGCGTGGACGAGGCCCGCATCGCCTGAGTGGCCGATCCCGCCGACTCACCCCCGAGTCGCTGGGCGGGGGCCGAAGCCCCCGCCCAGACCTTTCGGCCCCCCTCAGCGCACGATGACGTCCATGCCGTGGGGGTCCGAGGCCGGCACCACCACCTCCCGGCCGTCGAAGAGGATGGTGGTGGTCCGCCCGTCCACCATGGGCGCCCTGTCCTTCACGTCGAAGTCGAAGGTCAGGCAGCTGCGGTGCACCTTCATCACCAGCACCCCCGGCGTCCGCTCCGGGTTCACCGAGGCGGTCATGGCGCTCAGGGGCTTGGGGCCTCGCAGGGTCACGAAGGCGTGGCCCCCGTGCAGCTCCAGACCGTCCGGCGCCGGGTCGGGAAGGAAGGGGCGCTCCAGCTTCAGGGTCTTCACCACCCGCGCCCCCTCCACGTCCACCACGTTCACGTGGTTGCTCATGCGCATTACCGTCCACACGTAGAGCTTGCCGCGGTGGTCGATGCAGTAGAAGGTGCCGTGGGTGTCCACCCCCGGCAGGTCGATGACCACCGGGTCGGGGAACACCCCCTCCGCTGCCCCACTGGTGTCGAAGATGTACAGCCGGTCGGGCAGCCCCGCCTGCCCCCGCGACTCGCTGTTGATGACCATGCGCCGGAAGTCCGGCGGCAGCGGCACGGCGCCGCACCCCTCGGCCGGCACCACCGACGCCGGGTAGACGTGGACGATGCTCATGGGCACGCTGCCGTCGGCCGTGCCCAGGTCCACCACCACCACGCCCCCCTGCTGCATGGTCACGTAGGCGAAGCGGCTGTCGGGGGTGAAGTTGACGCACACCGCCCGCGCCTGGGTGGTGCCCAGCTGGGGCAGGGCCGCCCCCAGGTCCAGCGTCTCCACATACTGGTAGTCGTCGTTGGCGTAGTCGGTGCGGATCTTGTGGATGGCGCCCCGGTTGGAGGCCGGCAGCGGCCTCCCTAGGTCGGCCACGATGACCATGCTCAGGTCCGGCGTCGGCATGGCGGCGTGGGTCCGCACGCTCCCCACCCCTCCCTTGCCCACCAGGTTCACGCAGCCCACCACCTGCCGGCTGTCGATGTGGACGAAGAAGACGTCCCCCGACTCGAAGTTGGCCAGCACGAAGTGGGTGGGGCGCGGCATCTCGATGGCCAGCCCCATGTGGGGCCGCTTCCCCACCGGACAGCCGGCGGCCAGGGCCGCCTGCGCCAGGTCGATGACCTCCGGCACGGCGGCGCTGGGATTGCGCACCATCTCCGCCCCCTGCCAGATGTATAGCAGGCCCCCGCCCTGAGGGTGGGTGTCGGACTGGTCGATGGCCCACACCTCGAAGGGCCTCTCCTCCGTTCGGGCCGCGGGCGCCGCCGCCCCGGCCCAGGCCAGGGCCGCCGCCAGCACGGCCAACAGCAGGGACAGCGCCAGCGCTCTCCTGCGCATGTCCTTCCTCCCCCGGTCAGGCTCCGATTTCGGGGGGATATTAGGCGGTGCCCACTCCGCCGTCAAGCCATTTGCTGACACGTTACGGACGCCTCCCGCCCATAGAGGCCCTTTGCCGCCGCCGATGCCCCCTGTTAAAATGGCTGTCACAGCGCTCGAGGAGGCCCCATGCCGTGCGATAACCACCGTCGGCTGGCGATACCGGCCCAGCCGGTGCGCAAGCAGGACCCGGCGGTCCGCGTGCGCAACTGGGACGAGGTCTTCCTGGGCTTCGACCTGGAGACGGCGCGGCTGGAGGCGGAGCGCTGCATCCACTGCCCGGACGCCCCCTGCCAGCAGGCCTGCCCCCTGGGCAACAACATCCCCCAGGCCCTCTACCTGCTGGAGCAGGGCGACGTCATCGGCGCGGCCAGCGTCTTCCGCCAGACCTCCAACCTCCCCGAGATGTGCGGCCGCCTCTGCCCGCAGGAGTCCCTGTGCGAGGGCGCCTGCGTGGTGGGCTTCGCCATCCGCCCCGGCGCCCTGGGCCCCCAGCCGCCCGTCCAGATCGGCAAGCTGGAGGCCTTCGTGGCCGACTACCAGCGCCGCCTTCTGGGCGGCTGGCCCCGCCCGGCCGAGAAGGCGCCCCCCACCGGCATGGCCGTGGCCGTCGTCGGCTCCGGCCCCGCCGGGCTGGCCGTGGCCGAGGAGCTGACCAAGCGCGGCCACTCCGTCACCGTCTACGAGTCGTGGCCCAAGCCCGGCGGCGTCCTCCGCTACGGCATCCCCAGCTTCAAGATGCGCAAGGAGCTGCTGCAGGAGTACCTGGCCTACCTGGAGGAGCTGGGCGTCGCCTTCGTCTGCAACACCGTCATCGGCCGCGACCTGACGGTGGACGACCTCTTCGCCGCCGGCTTCCACGCCGTCTTCCTGGGCCACGGGGCCTCGGTGGGAGGCCGCCTGCGCATCCCCGGCGAGGACCTGCGGGGCGTCTTCCAGGCCACCGAGTTCCTGGTGCGGGGCAACCTGCCCCCCGAGGACCTGCCCCCCCGCATGCGGGAGCCGCTGGACATAGGCCGCCACGTGGTGGTCATCGGCGGCGGCGACACCTCCATGGACTGCGTCCGCACCGCCGTCCGCCTGGGGGCCGAGCGGGTGACCCTGGTCTACCGCCGCACCGAGGCCGAGATGATGGGCCGCGAGGAGGAGCGGCGCCACGCCCGCGAGGAGGGCGTCCAGTTCATGTTCCTCACCGCCCCGGTGCGCTTCCTGGGCGAGAACGGCAGGCTCAGGGCGGTGGAGCTGCGGCGCATGGAGCTGGGGCCGCCCGACGAATCGGGCCGCCGCAGCCCCGTGCCCGTGCCGGGCTCCGAGTTCACCCTCCCCGCC
Source organism: Dehalococcoidia bacterium (assembly GCA_025062275.1). Taxonomy (GTDB): domain Bacteria; phylum Chloroflexota; class Dehalococcoidia; order SM23-28-2; family HRBIN24; genus HRBIN24. Next base: position 68,405 of record JANXAP010000007.1, on the reverse strand, counting down.
GATACCGCCGTCATCGCCATCGGCTACGAGGGCGACGAGGCCATCATCCGCGCCACCCCCGGCCTGCGCGCCTTCGGCAAGCACCTCATCAGGGTGGACAGGGAGACCTACCAGACCTCCCGCCCCGGCGTCTTCGCCGGGGGCGACAACGTCAACGGGGCCGACCTGGTGGTGACGGCCCTGGCCGACGGCCGCCGCGCCGCCCAGGCCATCGACCGCTACCTGCGCCAGCTCATGGCCCAGGCCCCTTCCGGGGCCGCCTCCCGCTAGGGCCGCCGCTCCTTGACAGCCACGGTGACGAGAGGCTAGTATCCCTTCTGAGCGCCGCTGCGGGGCCCCGCGGCCCCGCGGGCGGTCCTGGCGGCGCGGGGCGTTGGGTGGCGGCCCGTGGAGGGAGGCGCGACCGCAGCGCCCCGGCGCTTTTTGAGGGCCGGGCCGTAACTCCGGCCCCGCCGCCGACGTTAGAAAAGAACGGAACGCGGGGCTAGGGACCGACGAGGCCCACCCGGACCGACGGGCCGAAGGCCGTAGCGCCCCGTGGACGTCGAAAAAACGGGGCGAGGGATGGGCGAGGCCCACCTGGGCGGGTGGCCCGAGGCCCGGAGGCCCCGTGGACGTCGAAAAAAGGAGGTGAGAGCAGGAGGGTAAGGAGAGAGGTGTTGCGGCAGGAAGCGAGGGGCGCCGTGGGCGCCCCGCCACGAGTCCGAGCTATCACAGCGAGGACAGGAGGTAAGGAATGAAAGCAGGCGTAAGGAAAGGCAAGGGACCGGCGGCGCTGGCCCTGTGGGCGCTGGGCGCCCTGGGGGCGCTGGCGGCGCTGGTGTTCCTGGCCGGGCCCCAGGGGGCCGAGGCGCACCCGCCGCCCACCGGCGCCGGCGTCGAGATCATCGACACGGCGACCTCGGCCTTCGCCGGGCACCACCTGTGGCCGGCGGCTTCGGGAGGCGATGCTGCTCCCAGCCACTTCTTGAACCTGGACACCAACGGGGACACGGTGCACGACGCCATCTCGGTGCCGGCTGGCACCACCGTGCGTCTGGCCGTGCACGTGCGGGACCTGAGCGGCGACCCCAACTCCACCGCCGCCGCTCCGGTGAACGTGTCCCTGACGGCCACCGGCTCCGCCTTCTTCACCCGCTGGAGCCGGGTGGGGCAGAACGGAAACCTCGACACTAACGGGGACGGCACGGACAATGGCACCGGGGATGGGGGCCTTTTTGACGGGCTGGACTCCCAGTCCGTGACCGCCCAGGCGGTCAGCGACAATGCGTCTACACAGACCCAAGCGGACATCATCGACGGTGGCGTGGACGTCAACCAGTCCGGAGGCGTCGGTAACACCGACGACCTGAACGGTGTCCGACTGCTCACCACCGCCGGAGCGGTGGCTCAGGTCGACATCATCGACGGTGGCGTGGACGTCAACCGGTCCGGGCTCGCCGACGCTGCAGACGACCTGACGGGCGTGGTGCTCGTCACCACGTCTGGTATCGTGGTGGTGGACATCATTAATGGCCGCGTGGACGTCAACCGCGACACCGTCATCGACGTCAACGACGACCTCGACGACGTCCAGCTAATCACGGCGCCGTCCGCCCCGACCACGATCACGGGTACCGGCTTTGACAACCCCGACGGCATCGCCATCTTCGAGGTGCTGTCGCTGACGCCGACGGACGCCACCATCACGGCCGCAGTGTCGGGCCTCGGCTCCGACACGGTGCGCATCATCTGGTTCGGGCAGCCCGCGTCGGTGACCGTGACCTCGCGGGAGGCGCGGCTGGCCCAGGACATCAACTCCGCCGGCCCCACCCAGACTAACACCACCATGACCTTCGTCGGCGACCCCGACTCCCTGCTTTCGGTGCGGGTCACCGACTCGGCCGGCAACCCGATCGTCACCCAAGTCAACGTGTTCTGCTTCCTGGCCACCGGCGGGCGTGGGCTGGCCAACATTGCGGCGGCCGGCGGCGCGCCGCCCAACTTCACTGACGACGGCGAGGCCAACGACACGCTGCTCGACACCGACCGCACCGGCGACGGAGGCGACCTGGCGTTTGCTCCGACCAACAACGGAGTGGCCGTGTTCGTCCTGGAGAGCCAGGACAACGGCGGCCGCGGCGACGTGGCGGTGACCTGCTGGGCCGACACCGACGGCGGCAACGACTTCGACGCCGGCGAGCCCAGCGGCACGGTGACGGTGAAGGTGGTGGGCGCTCCGGCCAGCGTGGCCCTCACGGGCAACGCTACCATGAACGTGGGCGACAGCCAGACCCTCACGGCCGCTGTCAGCGACTCCGATGGCAACCCGGTGGCCGACGGCGTGCTGTGCCTCTGGTCGTCCTTCGGAAACGCTGGCGGGTTGCTGACGCCTGGAGTTGTGCCCACCAGCGGCGGCAACAGCACCAACACCGTGGTGGCGGCTAGCCAGGGCAGCCTCCTGGTGAGGGTCGTGTGCGACAACGACAACGGCCTGAACGAGAACCCGCCGGTGTTCCCCGACGCCAACGACCCGTCGCGGTCGCTGAACATCACGGTGCAGGCGGCGGGCGCCCCCGGCGTGCCTCCTGCGCCGCCAACCCAGGTGGCCCTTTGGCCCGCCACCACCAGCCAGGCCCAGATCACCTTCCAGGCGCCTGCCGGTGCCACCAGCTACCGGCTGTGCACCGCCAGCAACTTCAACTTCACCGGCGAGACCTGCAGCGACGTGACGGCATCGGGGAACATCATCCTGGTGCCGCTGCCGACGGCCGACCAGCAGGCGGTCTACATCCGGCTGGCGGCCTGCAACTCGGCTGGCTGCTCGTCGCTGGTGTTCGTGGGGTCGCTGGCCAGGCGGGTGCCCTTCGGGCCCAACGACTGGAACTTCGTGGCGGGCACCTTCAACTACCTGGGCACCACCTTCGCCTGGGGCCAGAACCTGGTGAGCACGCCTGGCAAGAACTCGAACTTCGAGTTCTACCGTGGCGTGCAGGGGTTCGGCGGGACGCTGGTGGCCACGTGCTCGTCGGTGGCTCCTGGCTCGTCCTGCGTGCAGAGCTGGGCTACCGGCGGTGACACCTACATCAGCGTGGCGCAGGTGTTCCCGCCGTTCCCGCCGGTGGGTGTGGCGCTGCAGGTCCAGTAGTCCGCCAGCCGGCGCATAGGGAGGGGCCCGGGGTAGCGCCCGGGCCCCTCCTCTTTATTGCGCTTCCTGCGGCTGGCGGTGGCTGGCCGTGGGGGTCAGCCGCTGCTCTGGAGGGCGAAGTGCTGGACGCTGGCCTTGGCGGCCACCCGCTGGGCGATGGCCATGATGGCCTGGGCCACCGGGGAGTCGGGCGCCGCCTCCACCGCCGGCAGGCCGCGGTCGGCCGCCTCCCGCAGGGCCGGGTCCAGGGGGATTTCCCCCAGGAACTCCAGCCCCAGGCGGGCGGCCACCTCCCGCACCAGGCCGTGGCCGAAGATGTCGGCCCTCTGGCCGCAGTGGGGGCAGACGAAGTAGCTCATGTTCTCCACCACGCCCAGCACGGGGACGCTCAGCCGCTCGAACATGCTCACGGCCTTGAGGGAGTCCTCCACCGAGACGGCGTTGGGGGCGGTGACGATGACCACGCCGGTGACGGGGGCCTCCTGGGCCAGGCTCATGGAGGCGTCGCTGGTGCCGGGGGGCAGGTCCACCACCAGGTAGTCCAGCTCGCCGTCCTCGCCCCAGGGGATGTCGTGCAGTAGCTGGCGCACGCCGGTGCCGATCATGGGGCCGCGCCAGATGACGGCGGTGCCGGGCTTCAGCAGGAAGCCCAGGGACACCACCTTCAGGCCGTAGCGCTCGACGATGGAGAGGCCGCGGTCGGCCTGGAAGCCGGCCGGCAGGCCCAGCATGGTGGGGACGTTGGGGCCGGTGAGGTCGGCGTCCAGCAGACCCACGCGGGCGCCGAAGCGGCGCAGGGCCAGGGCCAGGTTGACGGCGATGGTGGACTTGCCGACGCCGCCCTTGTTGGAGGCGACGGCGATGATGTTGCGCACGCCCTCCACCGGCCGCGGCCCCCGCGGGCGGGTGGCCCGCACCTCGGCCTGCATCTCCACCTCGGCGTGGGTGACGCCGGGCAGGGAGAGGAGCAGCTCCTCCGCCTGCCGCTTCATCTGCTCCCGCACCGGGCAGGCCGGGGTGGTGAGGGTGATGGTGACCTTGACGTTGCCGCCGCAGATGGTCACGTCCTCGTCCCTGACGAAGCCGAGGCTGACGATGTCGCGGTGCAGGTCCGGGTCCTGGATGCGGCTCAGGGCGGCCAGGACGGCCTCCTTGCTGGGCTGGCCGTCCTCAGGCCTGTTCTCGGCCATGAGCGAGACCTCCTGTCCAGTCGTCTTCGGGGCCTGCCTCCACCAGGAAGCGACAGCAGTGGGCGCCCCGGGCCATGAACTGGTCGCAGCGGACGGGGCGCCCCAGCAGGCGCGCCAGCAGGTCCAGGTGCCACTGGCAGACCTGCTCGTGCGCCTGGGCCACCTGGAAGTAGAGGCAGTTGTAGTCCAGGATCTCGAAGCCTTCCTCGGTGCGCCGCCACTCGGCCAGGGCGCCCTCCTGGGACATGAGCCGGGCCAGGGCCTCGACGCGCTGGGGCAGGGGGCGCCCCTCCAGCTGGGGCAGGTAGTGGGAGGCGGCCCGCTCCAGGGCGCGGGCCAGCAGGGCCCGGCGCTTCTCCTCGGCCGAGAGGCCGGCCAGGTCGGCCGCCTCCAGGTGGCCCACCTCCTCCAGCAGCAGGAGGGCCAGGCGGTCGTAGCGCTTGGGATAGGAGTCGTGGCCCAGGGGGCTGAGGGCGTAGACGTGGTGAGGGCGGCCGCTGCCGCGGCGGACCTCCCGCGAGGTCACGAAGCGGTCGCGCTCCAGGGCCATCAGGTGCTGGCGGACGGTTATGCGGGCCAAGCCGAGGGCCCTGGCCAGGTCGTCGACGGTGGCGTCGCCGTAACGCTTGAGGTGGTCGAGGATCTGTCGTTTGGTGGGATGCATGATAGCCCTTGCTGCTGCCGCCTCCGATGCCCCAGGCTGGGGCTGTCACGGAACTTTAACGTTGGGCGCCTACATTTGCCATGGTAGGCGTTCCCAGACCAGTATAACATGGCGGGGCACGGGGGGCACGTTTGGGGGCATTGATAAAGTGGAAACTGTAAAAACCAACGAATGCTTGACACGCATCACGGCGCCTGTTATACTGGCGTCCCTGGTGAAAGACGTAACAAAGTCTGGCGGCGGTGAAACGGATGGCGCACCAGCAACGTTTACTAATTGAGGAGGTGAAGGCCGTGAAGGAGGCGGTCGTGGAGGAGCGGGAGACCAGGACGGTGGAGTGCCGCCACCACTGGGTCATCGAGACGCCCAGCGGCAGCCTGAGCCTGGGCCGCTGCCGCCGCTGCGGCGCGGTGCGCGAGTTCCGCAACTCCATACCCGACACCTACTGGGACGACGAGTCCTCGGTGGGGGCCTGGGGCAAGAAGGGCGCCACCGAGGACAAGGCCGCGGCCGGCGAGGCCGACAGCGAGCCTGCCCTCGCTCTCTAGCTGGCGCTGCGACGGTGCGGGGGGCACCGCCGGGCGGTGCCCCTTTTCGTTTCGTCCGGCCCTGACCGTATCCTGACCATCGCCCCGTCGCCTCCGCCTATAATGGCCAGGGGATGGACCTGCGGGTGCGCATTGCGGCCGGCAAGCGCGAGCTGGTGCTGAACAACCCGGTGCTGACGGCCTCGGGCTGCTTCGGCAACGGCATCGAGTTCCTGCGCGTGTTCGACATCCAGCGGCTGGGGGGTATCGTCAGCAAGGGCATCACCCTGAGGCCGCGGGCGGGCAACCCGCAGCCGCGCATCGTCGAGGCCCCGGCGGGCATGATCAACTCCATCGGCCTGCAGAACGTGGGGGTGGACTCGGTGGTGGCCGAGCTGGCGCCCGTTTGGGCCACCTGGTCGGTGCCCGTCATCGCCAACATCGCCGCCGAGCGGGTGGAGGACTACGCGCGGCTGGCGGCCCGCCTGGACGGGGTGCCGGGCGTGAGCGCACTGGAGCTGAACGTCTCCTGCCCCAATGTGGAGAACGGCCTGGAGTTCGGCTGCCGGCCCGAGCTGACGGCGGAGGTGGTGCGGGCGGTGCGGGAGGCCACGGCCCTGCCGGTGCTGGTGAAGCTGACGCCCAGCGCGGGCGACGTGGTGGCGGTGGCGGAGGCGGCGGTGGAGGCCGGGGCCCATGCCCTGACCATCGCCAATACCTTCCCTGCCCTGAGCATCGACATCGGCCGCCGACGGCCCGCCCTGGGCTGGGGTTCCGGAGGCCTGTCGGGGCCTGCCATTCGCCCCATCGTGCTGAAGATGGTTTGGGACGTGGCGCGGGCGGGACTGGGGGTGCCCATCATCGGCTGCGGCGGCATCGTCACCTGGAGCGACGCGGTGGAATACATCATGGCCGGAGCCTGCGCCGTGCAGGTGGGCACCGCCACCTTCCTGAACCCCCGCGCGCCCCTGGACGTCCTGGAAGGGCTGGAGGAGTTCCTGCGACGAGAGGGCGTCGAGGACGTGATGCAGCTGGTGGGGGCCGCTCTGCCTCGGGGAGGGCCAACCAGCGGCCCCAGGAGGGCGTTTTCGGGCGCAGAGGGGTAGCCAAAGGCGGCCGCTCCTGGTATTTAGGAGAGGGGGGCAAGGAGTGAGGATGGCAGGACGGCACGCCAGCACCATCGCGACTCAGGCACCCGAGGGCGACAGCGATATCCCTGACCGGATGCCCGTATCGGGCGGCTCCGGCCCGCGGGGGTGGGTCCTATGGCCGTCGTCGTGGGCCTGGGAGGCAGCCCTGGTGGCCTTGCCGATGCTGCTGGGGCTGTCGGTGCGCCTGTGGCATGTGTTGCCGGCCGGCTTCCCCCTGAACGACGGGGGAATGTTCTATGCCATGGCCTCCGACATCCAGCGTCATGACTTCAGGCTGCCGGAGTTCACGTCCTACAACGGCCTGTTGATCCCCTTCGCTTACCCGCCCCTGGCCTTCTACCTGGCGGCGGCCCTGGACCTGGTGGGGCCGTGGTCCCTGGCCGATGTCATCCGTTTTCTGCCCGTCTCGGCCAGCGTGCTGAGCATCGGCGCCCTGTATCTTCTGGCCCGGGCAGTGATGGGGAGGGGGCCGGTGCCGCTGCTGGCGGCCTTCGCCTTTGCCCTGGCGCCCCGCAGCTTCACTTGGCAGATCGTGGGCGGCGGCCTGACCCGCTCCCTGGGGCAGTTGCTGGCCATTTTGGCCCTGTGGCAGGGCTACCTCATGTTCAGGGAGAGGAAAGGGCCGCGGCCGCTGGCCATCGTCCTGGCGGCGCTGGCAGTGCTCGCCCACCCCGAGATGGGCTGGCTGGTGGCCTTCAGCTACGCCTTCTTCTTCGTGGCCTACGGCCGCAACCGGGCAGGAGTCCTCAGCGCCGCCGGCACGGCCCTCTCGGTGGCGGTGCTGAGCATGCCGTGGTGGCTGACGGTGCTGCTGCGCCATGGCATCGAGCCGCTGGTTTCGGCCGCTCAGACGGGCAAGAACGACTGGCTGTCGTGGAAGTTCATCAACCTGCTGCAGCCCTACTTCACCGACGAGCCGTTCTTCCCCATGCTGGCCATCCTGATGTACGCGGGGTGGGCCATCTCGGCCTTCAAAGGGGAGCTGTTCGTGCCCGCTTGGTTCCTGCTCATCCTCTACATAGACCCGCGGGTGGCCTACACCAGCGCCATGGTGCCAGGCTCCATGCTGGCGGGGCTGGCAGTGACGACGCTGCTGGAGCTGGCCCACCGGGAGGGGCGCGCCCTGCCCGTTCCCGGGCGGTGGGTGCAGGCCCTGGGGGCCAACTGGCGACGCTGGGCGCTGGCCGCTGCTCGCCCCTGGCCCTATGTGGGGCTGGTGCTCTTCCTGGTCTACGGCACCTATTCCTCTGTGAAAGCCGACAGGACGCCGGGTTCGCCCCTGCTATCGATGCCCAGGGACGCCAGGGCGGCCATGTCCTGGATCGCCAGCAGCACCCCCGGGGCGTCCCGCTTTCTCATCGTTCACGGCAACTTCAACCCATGGATCGATGCCCTGTCGGAGTGGTTTCCGGCCCTGACGGGTCGTGTCAGCGTGGCCACGGTGCAAGGCTCCGAGTGGTTGGGGCTGCGCCGCTACGAGAACCAGCAGTCCCTCTACTGGACCATCCAGGAGTGCGCCTACGAGTCTACGTCGTGCCTGGACCGCTGGTCCTATCTCTATCGGGTGGGGTTCACCCACATTTTCATCCCCAGAACGGGGAAGTCGGAGTGCTGCACGACGCTCCTCAGCTCGCTGCGCTACGATGCCGACTACCGCCTCATCTACGATGGCCCCGGCGGCCTTATCTTCGAACGCGAGGGACCCGACAAGTTCACTTATAACCTGCCTTCCAGCTGAGGGAAGGTGGTGGGCATGGGTCTGCCGCCCGAGAGGCCTCCTCCCTGGTGGCTGGAGACGTGGGTGCTGACCCGCGCCATCTTCGGCATCCTCTTCTGGCCTCTGCTCTTCCTGGTGGGGACGGTGGTGGCCATAGGCGGGCTGGTGGTGGCCTTCAGCGCTGGCCCCTGGTGGGGAGTGCTGGCGCTGGCCCTGATCGCCCTGACGGTCCTGGCGCTGGTCTGGTGGGACAGCCACCGGCCTCCCAGGCCTCAGGAGTGAGAGCCCTCCGGCTCCACTACCTCGAAGGTGTAACGTAGCCAGGTGCCTTCAGGGTGGGCTGCCGTAGGCAGGGCCAGGTCTTCGAAGGCGGCTACGGTGGCAGCCCCTCCCTCACGCACATAGCGAGTGCAGTCCTCCAGCGTCTGCCAGCGGGTCACCTGCCCCATTTGCCCATCGCCATACACTCCCCACAGGTACTCCACCGACAGGAAGCCGGGCTGGCGACGCAGCACCTCCAGGATGCGGGGCAACGCCTGGGCCAGCCTCTCCTGCCACTGCTGGCGGTCGCGGATGCGGGTCTTGCGTACGACGATGGAGACGACCATGGCCACCTCCTGCGCGGGACTCTCCCTGCCCTGTTATACTGGATACGCCGTGCAAACGCTAACTGTCACGTCCCGCGTGCATGAGACGCTGCGACGGGTCGAGGCCGCCTGCCTGAGGGCGGGGCGCTCGCCCCAGGACGTCACCGTGGTGGCCGTCGCCAAGGGCTTTCCCGCCGAGGCAGTCCGCGAAGCCCATGCCGCCGGGCTGCGCCACTTCGGCGAGAACCGGGTCCAGGAGGCGGCGGCGGCCAAGCGCCCCCTCCTGGCCGACCTCGATGTCACCTGGCACATGGTAGGCCACCTGCAGACGAATAAGGTAAAGAAGGCCCTGGAGCTGTTCCAGGTCGTCCACAGCGTGGACTCGCTGCGGTTGGCCCAAGAGCTGAGCCGTCGCGCCAGCCGCCCGCTGACGGTCCTGCTGGAGGTGAACGTTGCGGGCGAGGCGAGCAAGTTCGGTCTCTCCCCGGAGGAGGTGCCCTCGGTGGCGGAAGCTGTCGCCAGGCTTCCCCATCTCGAGCTGGTGGGGCTGATGACGGTGGCCCCCCTGGCCCGCGACCCCGAAGAGGTGCGGCCCGTGTTCCGCCGCCTCCGGGAGCTGGCCCGTGCCCTGGGGCTGCCCCACCTGTCCATGGGCATGAGCGACGACTTCGAGGTGGCCATCGAGGAAGGGGCCACCATGGTCCGGCTGGGCCGCGCCATCTTCGGGCCGCGGCCCCAGGCCTGAGGGGACGGCAGAGTGAAGATAGCCATCGTTGGCGGCGGCGTCATGGGGGAGGCCATGGTGGGCGCCCTCCTGGCCAGAGGGGTTGCCGAAGCCAGCGACATCGCCGTCTGCGACGTGCTGGAAGAGCGCCGACGCCTCCTGGCCGAGCGCTACGGCGTCCGCACCTTCCCCCAGGCAGCCGAGGCGGTGAAGGGGGCGGACCTGGCCGTGCTGGCCGTGAAGCCCCAGGAGTTTCCGGCCGCCGCCCGCTCCCTGGCCGGCAGCGACGGCTCGCCCCTCTTCCTCTCCATCATGGCGGGCGTGCCGCTGCGCGCCCTGACCTCTCAGCTGGGCAGCCAGAGAGTGGTCAGGGCCATGCCCAACACCCCGGCCCAGATCGGCGAAGGGGTGACGGTGTGGACGGCGTCGCCGGCCGTGGACGAAGGGGACCGTCAGCGGGTGCGCCGTGTCCTAGCTGCCCTGGGGTTCGAGCTGTATGTGGAAGACGAGAAATACGTGGAGATGGCCACCGCCGTCAGCGGCAGCGGCCCGGGCTTCGTCTTCTTGCTGCTGGAGGCGCTGGTAGACGGGGCAGTGCACATAGGCCTGCCTCGGCCGGTGGCCGTGGAGCTGGTCTACCGCACGGTGCTGGGGTCGGTGCGCTACGCCCAGGCCACGGGCCGCCACCCGGCCGACCTTCGAGCACAGGTCACCTCGCCGGGGGGCACCACTTCCGCGGGGCTTCTGGCGCTGGAGCGGGCGGGAGTGCGGGCCGCCATGATGGCTGCCGTCGAGGCCGCCTATCGGCGGGCGCTGGAGCTGGGAGGGCAGTAGCCATCGACACCCTGGCCACTTTCATCCAGATCCTGGCCTACGTGCTGACGCTGGCCATCTTTGCCCGGGCCATTCTGTCCTGGTTCCCTATCGACCCTCGCAACCCGGTGGTGGCCTTCCTGCACGAGATCACCGAGCCCATCCTGGCGCCATTACGACAGGTGTTGCCCCGCATCGGCTTCCTGGACCTCTCGCCTTTGGTGGCCATCATCCTGCTGCAACTGGTGGCCCAACTGGCGGCCAGCGCCCTCTCCAGCTAGCGCCTTGTCGCGCGGGCACTGCCGTGGTATGATGGCTGGGCACAGGCGAACAAATAAGCTAAAAAGGTGCGTGAGCGCATGAGCCAACAGAGCGGCGGCAAGAGCGAGCGGCTCCAGGCCCTGGAGATGGCCATCAGCCAGATAGAGAAGGAGTTCGGGCGCGGCGCCATCATGCGCCTGGGGGAGGCGGGGCAGCGCCTGCAGGTGGAGGCCATACCCACCGGCTCCCTGGCCCTGGATCTGGCCCTGGGAGTAGGTGGCATCCCTCGAGGACGAGTGACGGAGATCTTCGGGCCGGAGATGGCCGGCAAGTCTACCCTGGCCATGAGCGTCATCGCCCAGGCCCAGCGGATGGGAGGCGTCGCCGCCTACATAGATGTGGAGCACGCCCTGGACCCCACCTTTGCCGCTGCCATAGGGATCAACGTCGGCGACCTGCTGGTCTCCCAGCCCGATACGGGCGAGCAGGCGCTGGAGATAGCTGAGGCCCTGGTGCGCAGCAACGCCGTGGACGTGGTAGTGGTGGACTCGGTAGCCGCCCTGGTGCCGCGGGCTGAGCTGGAGGGCGACATGGGCGATGCACTGCCCGGACTGCAGGCCCGTCTCATGTCCCAGGCCCTGCGCAAACTCACTGCCACCATCTCCCGCACCCGCACCGCCGTCATCTTCATCAACCAGCTGAGGGAGAAGATCGGCATCGTCTTCGGCAGCCCCGAGGTGACGCCCGGCGGGCGGGCGCTGAAGTTCTACGCCTCGGTGCGCATAGACCTGCGGCGGGTGGAGGCCATCAAGTCTGGCAGCCAGATCATCGGCAACCGCGTGCGGGCCAAGATCGTCAAGAACAAGGTCGCGCCCCCGTTCCGCACGGCCGAGTTCGAGATAATCTTCCACGGGCCCAACGTGGGCATCGCCCGCGAGGGCGATATCCTCGACCTGGGCGCCGCCCTCGGCATCCTGCGCAAGCAGGGCGCCTTCTACTCCTACGGCGAGACGCGGCTGGGCCAGGGCCGCGAGCAGGCCAAGGAGTTCCTGCGCCAGAACCCGGCCCTGGCCGACGAGCTGGAGCGGCTGGTGCGCGCCAAGGCCGAAGAGGCGGCTCCGGCCGTCGCCTTCGCCCCGGCCGAGCCCGAGTCGCCCTGATCAGCAGCGACATGGCACGAGGGATGGCCCCCAGCGGCCACGTCCTTGGCCGCTGGGGGAATGTAGTTTAAAATCCTTCTAAGGTGAGTGCCGTGGACAGGACACAGCGCAACCTGTGGTCGGCGTTCCTGGGAGAGGCGAAGGCCAACCGCATGTACCTGGCCTACGCCCTCAAGGCCATGGAGGAAGGACATCCCGAGGTGGCCCAGGTGTTCATGGAGGCTGCCGGGGCCGAGACTATTCATGCCCTCAGCCACCTGAAGGCCCTGGGAGAGGTGCGCTCCACCCTCGAGAACCTGCGGGCTGTGACCGAGGGCGAGGCCTACGAGTTCGAGACCATGTACCCCCGCTTCATCCGCGAGGCCGAGGACGATGGCCGTCCCGATGCGGCCGAAAGCTTCCGCCTGGCCCTGGAGGGGGAGAAAGAGCACCTGAAGCGGTTCCTGGCTGCCCTCCAGCACCTGGAGCGCAAGACCGGGCAGAAGGCGCCTCCGCCGCCCCGTCCTTCGGCGGCCGTCCTGGAGATGCCCGCGCCCGAGGCCGCGTCCCTCCCCCAGGCGGCCCAGGAGGTCCTTACCGAGAAGCAGCGCATCGCCCGCCTGGCCCGCATACGGGAGGTCATCTTCGGGATGCAGGACGGGCTGGTGACGGCGGCCACCGTGGGGCCGGCGGTGGCGGGGGCTACCGCCACAGGCGCCACAGTACTGGTGGCGGGCCTGGCCGCTGTTCTGGGCGGCACTCTGTCCATGTCGGCCGGCAGCTTCCTGGGCTCCCGGGCCGAGCGACAGGTGCAGGAGGCAGAGCTGGCGCGAGAGGCCTGGGAGATCGAGAATCGGCCCGAAGAGGAGATGGCCGAGCTCATCGAGATCTATCGCCTGGAGGGCTTCAGCTATGACCAGGCCCGGGAGATGGCGGAGCGAGTGGCGGCGGACAAGCAGCTGTGGCTGAAGACCATGGCCGAGAAGGAGCTGGGCCTGAGCCCCGAGACGCTGCCCGAGCCGTCCAAAGATGCCCTGGCCATGGGTGCCTCCTACCTGGGCGGGGGCATTCTGCCCCTGATCCCCTACTTCTTCGCCGCCGGCGTGGCGGCGGTGGCGGCCTCCATCGCCATCGCCGTGGCCGCCCTGTTCGCCATCGGTGCCATCAAGGGGCTGCTGGTGCGCCGCAATCCCGTCCTCTCGGGCGCCGAGGTGACAGCGGTGGGCGGGGTGGTGGCGGTGGCTGCCTACTTCCTGGGGCGCATAGCCCCGGTTTAGGAGGCCATCCTGCATAGAAATAAACTATCCTGGACATTGGTAGTCATTCAGGCACCTTGACTGGCCCCTTCTTCGGGGCCTATGATGAAGCTGAGGGTCGAACCTTAACAAGCAACATCGGTTGACTCTTGTCAGCCAAGGAAGTGAGGTCGCTATGCCGGAAGGCATACTATTTGCTATTGTCTTTGGTCTTCTCGGCGCGGCGGCGGGAGCCATTGGCGGTGCCATCCTGCAGCAGAGGGTCAGTCATTCCCGCATAGCCGCCGCCGAGCAGAATGCCGCCCGCATCCTGAACGAGGCCGAAAGGCGCCACAAGGAACTGCTCATCGAGGCCCGAGAAGAGGCCCTGCGCGTCAAGAACCAGGTCGAAGCCGAGCTGAAGGAGCGACGCAGCGAGCTACAACGTCTGGAGAAGCGCCTGCTACAAAAAGAAGAGAGCCTGGAACGCAAGCAGGAGGCCCTGGAGCGTCGCGAACGCGCCCTGGCTGAACGGGAGGCCCGACTGGAGGAGGCCCGCCTCCAGCTCCAGCGCCTGGAGGAGCAGCAGCGCCAGGAGCTGGAGCGGGTGGCCGGCCTGAGCGTGCAGGAGGCCCGCGACATCCTCCTGGCCGAGGTTGAGCGGGAGGTCCGCGAGGAGGCCTCGCGCCGTGTCCGCGACATCGAGCAGCAGCTGCGGCAGGAGGCGGAGGAGCGGGCGCGCAAGATCCTGGTCACCGCTATGCAGCGGCTGACCAGCGAGGTGGTGTCCGAGGCCACCGTCTCGGTGGTGCCCCTGCCCTCGGAGGACATGAAGGGGCGCATCATCGGCCGCGAGGGGCGCAACATCCGCACCCTGGAGCACCTCACCGGGGTGGACGTCATCATCGACGATACGCCCGACGCCGTGACCCTCTCCTCCTTCGACCCGGTGCGCAGGGAGATCGCCCGTGTGGCCCTGACCAAGCTCATCAGCGACGGCCGCATCCATCCCGCCCGCATCGAAGAGATGGTGGAGAAGGCGCGGCGGGAGGTGGAGCAGGCCATCCAGGAGGCTGGGGAGCAGGCCGCCCTGGAGGCCGGTTGCCCCGGGCTGCACCCCGAGATCCTCAAGTACCTGGGCCGCCTCAAGTTCCGTTACTCCTACGGGCAGAACCAGCTGAAGCACGCCGTGGAGACGGCCCGCCTGGCCGCCCTAATTGCCCACGAGCTGGGTGCGGACGTGGAGGTGGCCCGTCGCGGCGGCCTGCTGCACGACCTGGGCAAGGCCGTGGACCACGAGGTGGAGGGCACCCACGCCAAGATAGGGGCCGATCTGGCCCGACGCTACGGTGTGCCGGCGCCCGTCGTCCATTGCATCGAGGCCCACCACGAAGAGGTGGAGCCCCAGACGGTGGAGGCGGTGGTGGTCATCGTCGCCGACGCCCTCAGCGGCAGCCGGCCAGGCGCCCGCCGCGAGTCCCTGGAGCAGTACCTGAAGCGGCTGGAGGCGCTGGAGTCGGTGGCCTACTCCTTCCCGGGCGTCGAGAAGGCCTTCGCCATTCAGGCCGGACGCGAGATCCGCGTCATCGTCAAGCCCGACGAGATCGACGACCTCGGGGCCTTCCGTCTGGCCCGCGACCTGAGCCACAAGATTCAGGAGAGCCTGGAATACCCGGGCCAGATCAAGGTCACCGTCATCCGCGAGAAGAGGGCGGTGGAATATGCCCGCTGACCCTCGCGGTACGACGGTGCGTGTCCTGATGATAGGCGACGTGGTGGGCAAGCTGGGCCGCCACATCCTGGCCCGGACCGTGCCGGAGCTACGTCGACAGCACGCCCTGGACCTGGTCATCGCCAACGGCGAGAACGCGGCCGGGGGCAAAGGTCTCACGCCCGAGACGGCCCAGGAGATCCTGGCTGCCGGGGTGGACGTCATCACCTCCGGCAACCACATATGGCAGCATCGAGAGATCTATCCCCTCCTGGGAGGGGAGTGGCCGGTCCTGCGCCCCCTCAACTACCCCGAGGGGGCGCCGGGCAAGGGCCTCTGGTGCCGCAACGGGATGGCCGTCCTCAACCTTCAGGGCAGGGTGTTCATGCCGCACCACATCGACTGCCCCTTTCGGGCGGCCGAAAAGGCCCTGGCCCAGTTGGACGGAGTCCGCATCATCATCGTCGACATGCATGCCGAGGCCACCAGCGAGAAGGTGGCCTTGGGCTGGTTCCTGGACGGTCGCGTCAGCGCCGTCCTGGGGACTCACACGCACGTCCCCACCGCCGATGCGCGCGTGCTGCCCGGCGGCACCGCCTACGTCAGCGACGTGGGCATGACCGGCGCCCGCGACAGCGTCATCGGCGTGGAGGTGTCCTCCGTCGTCCAGCAGTTCCTTTATCAGGTGCCCACTCGCCTTCCAGCAGTGGAGAAAGGCCCGGGAGTCCTCAATTCGGTGATGGTCGAGATCGACGCGGCCAGCGGCCGCGCCCTGTCCATCCAGAGAATCGACTGCGAGGTAGCTTGATATGCCGAGCCGTGCCGATCTGCACACCCACAGCACCTACTCCGATGGCGTGCTGACGCCCAAGCAGCTGGTGGACTATGCCTACTCGCGGGGCGTGCGCATCCTCGCCCTGACCGACCACGACATAACCGATGGCATTCCGGAAGCGCTGGAGGCGGCCCGCGCCTACCCGGACATGCTCCTGATCCCCGGCATCGAGATGAGCACCGATGTGCCCGGCAACGAGGTGCACGTCCTCGGCTACTTCATCGACTGGCAGGACGCCGAGTTCCAGCGGGTGCTCGCCCGTCTGCGCGATTCTCGCGTAGACCGCGCCCGCCGCATGGTCGAGCGGCTGGCCGAGCTGGGGGTGCCTGTCTCCTGGGAGCGGGTCCGTGAGCTGGCCGGCGAGGGCGCCGTGGGCAGGCCCCATATAGCGCAGGCCCTGGTGGAGGCCGGCCATGTGAGCAGCGTCAACGAGGCCTTCGAACTGTACCTGGGACGCAACCGCCCGGCCTATGTCGAGCGCGAGAAGATGACGCCAGCCGAGGTGGTCCAGCTCCTGAGGAAGGTCGGTGGCCTGGCTGTGCTGGCCCACCCTCGCGAGCTGGAAGGCCAGCTGGACGGGTTGCTGCCCGAGCTGAAGGCGGCCGGGCTGGTGGGCATGGAGGTCTACTACCAGGACTATACGCCCGAAGAGATCCAGCGACTGCTTGCCTGGGCGCGGCGCTTCGACCTATTGCCCCTGGGAGGCAGCGACTACCACGGACTGGGCGGCCCCCAGCAGCGGGAGCCGGGCGATATCCCCCTCCCGGACGAGCCTGTCCAGCAGCTCTTGGCCCTGGCGGCTGCGCGCCCTGCCTGACGCCGCATCCCCGTCCAGCGGCCGGGGGCTGCTCTTGCCTCTCAGCGCAGCACGAACCGGGCCGCTGCCAGCCCGGCCAGGATGATTCCGGTCGCGATGCCCACTCGCCAGAGGTCTGTCAGGACGTAGCGGTGGTCGCGCAGAAGCCGGCGGGGGCGATGCTCCGGCGTTGGGGTGGCTGGCTCGGGTTCCGCGGCCTCGGCCGTCGGGCCGGGGCGAGGGCCGGCCGGAATGTGGGACGGCCGGTAGGGCGGTCGGCGACGTCTGCGGGCCATGGGTGGTTTTCCTACACAGCGCATTATAGCCCATGACGACCGTGGGGCCTATCGACCGGGGCTTTCTACCGGCGTGACAAGGGCGGTACGCATGCCGACATGCCTCCTTGTCAAGGAGGAGAGTGCGGGTCCGAGTCCCGTCAGGGCGCGGCCTTTTCCTGCCGCCACCAGTCGGGCAGAAGGGACTCGGTGCCCTCGTCCATCTCTATGGCCAGGGCGTTGAGCAGGCGGGCCATCATGCTCCAGATGCCGATGCAGAAGGTCAGCTCCACCAGCTCCCGCTCCGACAGGTATCGCAGCAGCTCTCGCCCCAGGGAAGGTGCGCGGCCGTCCAGCGTCACCGTGGCATCCGTGTAGCGCAGCACCAGGCGCTCCATCTCTCCCAGGGCAGGGCTGGACTCGTAGTCGCGCACCGCCCATATTTCGTCGTCGCGCATCCCGAGACGGCGGGCGATGGCCACGTGGTGGGCGAAGCCGTAAGGCACGCGTGCCAGCAGGAACAGCCGCAGTATGGCCAGCTCCCGCAGTCGCGGCGCGAGAGACAGGCGGGTGAGGGCCACCCGCATCATGTCCCACCAGGTCAGGGCCAGCTCCGGGCTGTGGGCCGTCGCCCGGAAGACGTTGAGCACCCGTCCCTCGCCGGCCCGGGCCACCCGCTCCAGGAAGCGGCGAGTCTCCTCGTCGCGCGGCTCGGTCACGTCCGATACGATGGCCATGCCTCACTCCGTTCGCTCGACTATGCGGTAGATGACGGAGCCGTGACCCACGAGCTTCTGCCCTTCTCCGAACACCCGCACGTCCAGGTAGATCAATTCGCGGCCGCGGCGGAGGAGCCTCGCCTCGGCCACCACGTCCTCGTTGGTTGCCGGCGCCAGGTAGTTGACGGTCAGGGAGACGGTGGAGCCAGCGTAGCGGGGCGAGCCGATCTCGGCCGTAGTCCAGCCGGCTATGGCGCCTGTGGTGTCCATCAGGGAGGCTATAGCTCCCCCGTGGAGAACGCCGCCGCCGGTGGTGTTCTCGGGGCGGAAGGGTAGGCGGATGCGGGCGTAGCCGGGCGAGACCTCCTCCAGCCTCATGCCCAGATGGCGCATGAACGGGGTGAGCTCCACTACCTTCGCTAGCCGGGCGGCATATTCGGGCGAGAGACCTTCCTGGGCCATATTCACCTCCTCAGGGGACTAAGGCGATATGGAGCGCCTCCTCGCCCGGCACCTCGCGGGCCAGGAGGCGCAGGGCGCGGTCGGCGTCTTCGATGGGAAGGGTGTGGGAATGGAGCCTCTCGAGCGGATAGCGGCCAGAGGCCATCACGGCCAGGGCTCGCTCATAGCTGGCATAGTCCACCCCCAGGGCCCCCTTCACCGTCAGCTCCTTGCCGATGATGCGGTCGGAGTAGAAGTCAGGCACCGGGCGGCGGCCCTTGGTGCCGGCCAGCACTACCGTGCCGCCGCGGGCGGCCATCTCGATGGCCTGGGTCACTGCCTCCACGGCGTAGGCTGTCACGTCCACCACCACATCGGCGCCGCGGCCCTCGGTCAGGCGGAGGACGGCCTCCACCGGGTCTTCGGCCTCCACGTTCACGGTGTGGTGTGCTCCCAGCTCCCGCGCCAGGGCCAGTCGGGCCTCGTCGGCGGCCAGGCCGGTGACGATGATGCAGCCAGCGCCCGCCTCGCGAGCGGCGATGACGCAGGCCAGGCCCCTCTGGCCCGGACCCAGCACGACGATAGTATCGCCAGCCCTCAGCCCCGGCAGGTCCACCGCCCAGCGAAAGCCGGCCCCCAGGGGGTTGAAGAGCACCGCCAGCTCCGGAGGCAGGTGTTCCGGGACGCGGTGCAGGACCGAATTGGGGGCAAGATACATGTGGCTGGCGTAGCCTCCCCACAGGCCGGGCGGCACCGAGAGGGGGATGAAGCCGTAAGCGCTCATGGGGCGGCGGCCCATGCACAGGGTATAGCGACCCCCCAGGCAAAGGGGGCAGGAGAGGCAGGGGATGGCCGGCTCTACTGCCACCCGCGCTCCCACCTCCAACCGCCAGCGGGCCGCTGCCCTGTCGCCGATGGCCACGATGCGGCCCACCGGCTCGTGTCCGGGCACGAAGGGGTAAGGGGCGTAGAGGGCGCCGTGATACTGCTCGTAGTCGGTGCCGCAGATGCCACAGGCCTCCACCTGCAACAGGGCGTCATCTGGCCCCACCTCGGGCAGGGGCAGCCGCCTCGCCTCGATGGAGCGGGGGCCGGTCATGACCATCGCCCTGGCTTCGGACATCGCCTGCTCACCTCGGGCCCTTGCCTGCATCCTAGCCCCGGCGTGCCAGGCGGTCAACTCTTACGTGAAGGTCATACGCCTCCTCGTGGAAAGGGGTCTCCAACTGGGCCGACGCCAGTGCCCAACATCGGCTTGCAGAATAGGTTCGGTGCCTATTGACGCCGACGGGGGCGACGGAGAAAATGAGGGACGGAAGGCGGCCCCGTGGTGTAGCGGCCAACATGCCTCCTTGTCAAGGAGGAGAGCGCGGGTTCGAGTCCCGTCGGGGCCGCCAGCCCTTTTCCCTCGCGCGATCCCCCGAGTAAAGTCCCTCTCTGCACGGGCCGGACATTGCCCCCTAGGATGCAGGCGCGGAATGCAGTCCGATGCCGCCGGAGCGATTCTGCTTCGGGCGGATTCCCTGCCAGATGCCCATGCGCCCCCCTTGACACTGCTGGGGGGGCAGTGCTAGGTTGGCATTGCAATCGGCTTCACAAATGCGGCCAGTGGAGCGGTTCTAGTGCCCTATCTCGAGATCATCCTGCGGCACGTCCCTGAGGGATTCGAGTTCCTGGCCGTCTTCGCTACCATCGTCGGCTCCATGAGCCTGCTGGTGCTGCTGGGCAAGTGGTGGGAAAGGTAGCCGAGCGGGAGGACTGGCTATGGCTGTAGTGGAAGAGCCCGGTAAGCCGCGTAACTGGCAGGAACGCCTGGCCATCATCCGCGACCGCCTCTACGACCGCCTCTTCCACAACTATATCTGGCGCTCCATCTTCCGCTCGGGCTACCCCAACACCCCCCGCAACCAGATGCTCGTGGTGGCCACCAACGTCTTCCTGCACCTGCATCCCACCCGTATCCACCGCACCCACGTGAAGATAACCCACACCTACTGCCTGGGCGGCCTGTCCTTCTTCATGTTCATCGTGCTGACGGTGACGGGCGTGCTGTTGATGTTCTACTACGTGCCCGACGTCAACCGTGCCTGGCAGGACATAGCTGCCCTGGAGACCAACGTCCGCTTCGGCTTGCTGATGCGCAACCTGCATCGGTGGTCAGCCCACGGCATGGTTATCCTGGTGTTCCTGCACATGATGCGGGTCTTCTACACCGGTGCCTACAAGCCGCCGCGAGAGTTCAACTGGGTCGTGGGTGTGGTCCTGCTTTTCCTGACACTGCTCATGAGCTTCACCGGCTACCTGCTGCCCTGGGACCAGCTGGCGGTGTGGGCCATCACTGTGGGTCACGGCATCGGCGGCTCCACCCCCTACCTGGGCGACGAGGTGCAGCAGGTGTTGTTCGGGGGCTTCGAGATCGGGCAGGGGGCGCTGACCCGCTTCTACACCCTGCACGTGCTGGGGCTGCCCCTTCTGGCGGCCATAATGATGGCCGTCCACTTCTGGCGCATCCGCCGTGACGGCGGGCTGGCACGACCGCTGTAGGAGTATCAGAGGTGGCAGTCGAGACGAGGCGACCTGTCCCGAGGCCGGCGGCGGCCCCGCGGCCCCGTCGCGAGCGAGAGGAGGAGGTGCTGGTCTGGCCCGACCTCCTCTTTCCCGAGTTCATCTCTGCCTGCCTGTTCCTGCTGACCTTCATCATCCTGTCGGTGTTCGTGGACGCGCCCCTGCTGAACCGGGCCAACGTCAGCATCACCCCCAACCCGTCCAAGGCCCCGTGGTACTTCCTGAACCTGCAGGAGCTGCTGCTGCACATGGACAAGGCCTGGGCGGGCGTGCTGCTGCCGGGCATCTTCCTGGCCTTCCTGGCCATCATCCCCTACATCGACCGCAGCAACGAGGGGCAGGGGGTCTGGTTCGGCACGCGTTATTCCGGCCGCATCACCTTCGTCACGGCCATCTACTCCATGGCCGTGACCTGGCTCCTGGTCCTGTTCGACGCCGGCAAGTTCGAGCGGCTGACCCGCTTCTTCCCTACTTGCAATGAGGAGGAGCCTCACCACTGGCCGCCCTGCCTGGTAGGCGACACGGGGCTGGAGGGGTTGCGGGAATTGCAGACGCGGATGCGCTTCAGCATCGGCGACTTCGACTGGCCCCAGGACTGGCGTTTCCCGCTACCGAAGCTGGGGGGCTTCTCGGAGCTGCGCTTCAAGAACCTGCACCTGTGGGGCGACATGAACATCAACGTGCCGGCGGTGATGGTGGAGCAGGTGCTGCCCTTGCTCATCATCGTCGGTCTGGCGTTGCTGATAATCTACGTCCTGTTCCGCATCGGCTGGGTGCGGACTACCAGGGACGTGATGATCGTAATGTTCACGGGGGCCATGGCCTCCTATCTGGCCCTGACCATCATCGGCAGCTTCTTCCGCGGCCCGGGCCAGGCCCTGGTGCTGCCCACCGACGTGCGGGTGGACTGCGGGACGATACCAACGCCACCAGGGTGTCCATAGGGGCAGTGTGCCCCCGAGCGAGGGTGCACAGGTATGGCTGAGGAGAGGTCCCAACAACAGGAAGGGCAGACCTCCCAGCAGGGAGTGACGCTGCGCCTGTCCCAGGAGGCGGCCACCACCATCGCCCAGCGGAGGGGCATCGGCCCGCGGCCGGCCCAGGTGAGCACGCCGGTGGCCACGCCGGCCCCCAAGCCGGGACCCATCGTCAGCCGTCGGGTCATCGTCCTGGGCGGGTTCTGGTCGGCCCTGGGGCTGGCGCTGCTGGGCATTTTCGGTCCTCAGCTGGACTTCCTCTATCCGCGGCGGGTGCGGGGATTCGGCGGCCCGGTGTTCGTGCCGCGCAACCAGATCCCGGAGCCGGGGGCGGACCCCGTGCGCAACTTCGAGGGCCGCTTCTGGCTGGTGCACCTGGCGCCTGGCACCACCCCCAATGGCGAGCAGACACAGGGCGGGGTGCTGGCCCTCTGGCAGAAATGTCCCCACCTGGGCTGCACGGTTCCCTGGCGACCCGACTTCGTCTTCCAGGGGCGCAAGGGCTGGTTCCGCTGTCCCTGCCATGGCTCCACCTACACCAAAGAAGGTGGCGTCCGGGTGTTCGGGCCAGCCCCGCGCAGCATGGACACCTTCCGCATTCCCGAGGACAGTATTCAGGAGACTGGCATTACGGTCCTGACGGGACCCAACAACGCCGTGCCAGGCGGCCCCGACAACCCCAGTCGGGCGGTGCGCCTGCCCGGCTTCAACTACGAGTAGCGGCGGTCTCTGTGCAGGGCCTGAGGCATCGAATGGGGAGAGAATAGCGCCGAGCGAGCGGGGGCCATGAACACCAGCAAGCAAGTCAACGTCATGATCGGCCTCCTCTTCCTGCTGGTCATCACCTTCGGCATGTACTTCGTGTGGGACCAGAACGTGCGGGCCGAACGGGCCGAGGACCGCCAGGCAGAGGAGAACGCCATCCGGGGCGGCAAGATCTTCGCCCTCAACTGCCGCATCTGTCACGGCGATCAGGGCCTCGGCTCTCAGGAAAACCCCAATCTCCCTGGCGCCGCCCTCAACCTCGAGAGCTACCGCACGACCGACGCAGGACAGTTGCGAACCCTGCACCAGCGGCTGTTCGAGACCATCCGCTGCGGGCGCGTGGGAACGCTGATGCCTACCTGGGGCGAAGACCAGGGCGGGACTCTCAACAACACCCAGATGGAGCAACTGGTGGCCCTGATAACGGGGTCCTGGGGCGACGAGCACCCGCCTACGGTGCGTAAGCTGCTGGCCCAGGCCCAGGAGGCGCGGGCGGCAGGCGACGAGGCGACCGCCTCTGAGCTGGAGGCCCGCGCCCAGGCCTTCCTCAACGAGATCAGCGAGAAGGGCTGGGAGACGGCCCTGGAGCTGGCCCACGAGCAGGACACCATCCGCACCCCGGGCGGCGACGTCCTGCGGCTGGCCCGCGACATCGGCGCCACCGACACCACCCTCCTCCTCAACGATGCGCATGTGGGCCTGAGCCGCGATCAGCTCCTGCGCATCGGCCCCTCGGGCGAGGAAGGCTCTGAGGTGGTGAAGGTGGTCCAGTTCCCTGCCTCCAGCAGCCTGGCCCGTCGCGTCGGCCCCAGCGATGACACGCTGCTGCTGGAGTCGGCCGCCGACTTCCGCCCCGGTACGGTGGTCCAGGCCGGCAGCGAGAAGATGCGGGTGCTGCGGGTGGATGCCGCTACCAACTCCATCGTGGTCGCCCGAGGCGTGGACGGGACGAGGCCCCAAGAGCACCGGCGGGGCACAGTGATCCAGGACCCCAGCAACGAGATCGTGGTGGAGCGGGGCGCCTTCGGGACCGAGGCGCGACCCCACACTGCCGGCACCCAGGTCTTCAACGGGCCTCAGGTGCCTCCCGAGGGTCCTCTCACCGGCGAGGGCGGCACGCCGCCCTGTGGCCAGCGACCACCCGTGACCCAGCAGGAGCCTGGCGTCGAGCTGACCCCCAGCCCGGGCCAGCCCCAGCGGCCGCGCACAGCCCAGCCCACCCAGGCCACCGTCACCGAGCCCCAGAACGGCGTCATCGAGGTGCCCATGCAGGACAACCGCTTCCTGCGCAATAACCTGAAGGTGCCCGCGGGACAGCCGGTGACGGTGCGACTGGTGAACCAGGGACAGGCCCCCCACAACCTGCGTGTAGCTGGCCCCGACGGCCAGTGGAACACTGCCGATGACCAGACGGTGCCGCCAGGGGGCGCCTACCTGACCGGCGGGCAGCAGGCCGAGGCCAGGCTCACCTTCCAGCAGCCCGGCATCTTCGCCTTTCGCTGCGATGCTCACCCCACCGAGATGTGGGGCTACATAACGGTGGGGCAGTAGCAGTGCGGCTACTGCTGCTCGTGGCCACTGCCTGTGCGGCTCTGGTGACGGCCTGCGCCGGCGACGAAGAAGGCACCCCCCAGCCCACTGGCACGCCCGTCACCAGCGCGTCGGTCCGTGCCGTGCGGGGACTGCGGTTCGACACGCGGCAGATAACGGCGGCGGCGGGGCAGGCCATCACCATTACCCTGGACAACCAGGACTCGGGGGTGCCCCACGACCTGGTGGTCTGGCGCGACCGCACCATGCGGGAGCGCATCGCCGGCACCGAACAGTGCACTGGCCCCTGCCAGCGCACCGTCATCGTGCCGCCCCTGCCGGCCGGACGATATTACTTCAACTGCACCATCCACCCTGGCGAGATGCGGGGGGACTACATCGTGGTCGAGAGGTCGGGAAGTTGACCGAGCAACACCCCTGCGCTATATTCAGGCAGGGACAGCCGTCCCTACATCATCCCCTGAGCAGGTGATGGGCGATGGCCAATCAGGTAGGCAAGCGCTATCAATGCACCGTCTGCGGCAGCGAGTTCATCGTCACCCGCGGCGGCGACGGCCAGATCCACTGCTGCGGCCAGCCTATGCAGATGAAGGGCTAAGGAGGTGGCAGCGATGGCCAACCAGTTGGGCAAGCGCTACCACTGCAACAGCTGCGGGACCGAGGTGCTGTGCATCCGCCCGGGTGACGGCTCCGTGGAATGCTGCGGTGCCCCCATGGAGCTGCTGCAGCCCAAGGTTCTCCCCTCGGCTGACTAGCTGGAGTCCGACGCCACTACCTCAGGCGGCCCTGCCCATCCGACAGGGCCGCCGTCTGTTGCCCCCTTCATCGTCCCGCGTCCGCTGAAGCGCGAACGCCAGAACGTCCTTCGGGCCGTTGACCTGGGACGGAGAGGGAATATAATGGGGGCCAAAAGTAGAGCGTCTGTTCGACATGGCCCTGCTGTCCACGGTCAGGCTCCATCCCTGGGTGTCCTCCTACGAGGGGCTGCTGGAAGGCGCCGATGAGGAGGACGAGGGTGCCGGCCCCGATGTGGATCCCGGGGTGGAGCGCCCGCCCCAGAACTGGCAGCCCCTGAGACCAGAAGCCACGGCAGCGCCGTCTGCCCTTCTCTTCGTGGACGGCGTGCGGCGTGTGGAGGTGGGGGTGGTTGCCCAGGACGGCGATAGGCTGGCGTGGGGCCTCTTCGGCGCCTACGGGGCCGGGGCGGTCCTCTGCCGCCCGGGCCAGGCCACGGTGATGGTCGAAGAGGTGCGGAGGGCGCTGGTCCTGGCCGCCTCCGGCCAGGAGGGGCAGGTGGAGGTGCCCGCCGGCAGTATCGTCCTCCGCTACTGGGTGGCCTCCATCGGCGACGACAAGGGACAGAAGGAGGTGCGGTACGAGGTCCAGCGTCGCATGCGTGAGTTGGAGGCGGAGGTGGTGGCCGGCAGCCCTGCCCGCCTGGAGGGCAGCGCGGTGGTCGTGGTGGACGGCCCCCTCACATTCCTGCCCCGTTGGGCGGGTCAGGCGGTGCCGGTGGTGGGCCTGGTGAAGACCCATCACCGTCGCTATCTGGAGGAGGAGTCGCTGGCCCGCTGCGTCACTGCCCTGACCACGGGCGAGAGGACGCCTCTCTTTCTGCTCCTGACCGAACGGGAGGCTGACCGTCGCTTCTCCTGGTATGTGCGGGTGGCTGGGGCGCCCCCCTTCCATCACCCCCTGGTGGGCATCGTGCGGCTGGAGACGTGGGCGCAGATGGGCCTGGAACTGGCCAGGCGTCTGGCCGATCTGACCGCCCTTCTGCTGCCGCGCTTCGCCCCTCCTGCAGCCTGGGACAGCCGTGCTCCGGCCAACCTCTACCCGGTGGCGGCCCTGGAGGAGCGCCTGCGCCACGGCCTGGGAGACTATCAGTGGGTGCGCCGCAGCATCGAGGCCTACATCTATCGGCAGGGAGGGCTGTCATGACGGAGGTGGGACGCGTCCTGGGGACCGACGATGCCCGGCCTCTGGACTTCTGGGTGGCCGTGGCCGATGGGCACTACTTGCAGCTGGACGACGTCGTCTGTACCAGCACCCCCCTGCCCGATGGCACCGAGGTGACCATCTACGGGGTGGTGGACCAGGTGCGGGCGCGCTACGAGGGTGCCCGCTTCGATTCGGACGTCTTCCGGGCCGCCGAGGGCGTGCTGCCTGTGGGCATCGCCTCGGCCGCCCACGTTTCGGTGACGCGAGTGGAGCCCGAAATTTTCGTGCCGCCCCTGCCCGGACGGCCGGTGCAGCGAGCGGCGGGTCTGGAGCGGGAGCGGGCCCTCTACTTCGATCGCATGGAGCACCGGTTCCCTGCCGGCCTGGGCCGCGACGGGCAGGTGGTCTGGGGGAACCTGGAGTTCCTGGACGGGACCCGTGGCGCCCACGTCAACATCGCTGGCGTGTCGGGGGTGGCTACCAAGACCTCCTACGCCCTCTTCCTGCTCTACGCCCTGTTCCACCACCCTCAGGCGGCGGAGCGGACGCGTCACGCCAGCGCCGTCATCTTCAACGTCAAGGGCGAGGACCTGTTGTTCCTGGATCGCCCCAACTCTCGCCTGGGCGACGAGCAACGGCAGCGCTACGAGAGCCTGGGCCTGCCGGCGCAGCCCTTTCAGGACGTGGCCCTGTGGGCGCCGCCGGCCCGCTACGGGTTCGGTGAGCTGGTGCCCAGCACCGTCTCGCGGCAGCAGGGGGTGACGCCCTACGCCTGGAGCCTGCGCGAGTTCTGCCAGCGGCGTCTCCTGGCCTTCCTGTTTGCCGAAGGCGACAGCGAGGGGAGCCAGCTTCCCCTGGCCATCGGTGCCGCCGAGCGCTTCCTGGCCAACGAGACCGAGAACCAGCCATCGTCCCAGTCGTGGGTGATGCTGGGGGGGCGCCGCGTTACCGACTTCCAGGACCTGGTGGACTACCTTCAGGACCACAGGGACGAGGTGTTCGGCACGGCGCGAGTCAGCGCCGCCACCGTCGATGCCCTGTTGCGCCGCCTACAAGGCTCCGTAGACGTGGTGGGCCACCTCATACGGGGCGACCTGTCGCCCGAGCAGGAGGAGATGCACCGCATCGACGTGCGGGCTCGCCAGCTCAACGTCATCGACATCCATTCGCTGCACGATCGGGCCAAGCGATTCGTGGTCGGGGTGGTATTGAAGCAACTTATGCAGGTCAAGGACGAGCAGGGGACGCGAGAGCCGCTGCTGTTCGTGGTCCTGGACGAGCTGAACAAGTATGCCCCTCGAGAGGGCTGGAGCCCTATCAAGGAGGTGGTGCTGGACATAGCCGAGCGGGGCCGCAGCCTAGGGGTCATCCTCATCGGCGCTCAGCAGACGGCCAGCGAGGTGGAGCGAAGGGTGGTCACCAACGCCTCCTTCAGAGTGACGGGACGCCTGGACACGGCCGAGGCGGAGCGCAGCGAGTACGGCTTCCTGGGCCCCTATGCCCGTGCCCGCGCATGCATCCTCAAGCCGGGCAGCATGTTCCTGCACCAGCCGGAGCTGCCGGTGCCGCTGCTGGTCCAGTTCCCCTTCCCGGCCTGGGCCACCCGTCCCGAGGAGGTGGCCGAGGCCGAAGACCCCTGGTCGCGGGTGCGGGGATGACCTGTCCGTCGCCAGAAAGGGCCACACATCCCCCGGACGTTGGCAGATGAGGTTCCTGCATACTGGCGACTGGCACCTGGGCAAGGCCCTGCGGCACCACCGCCGCGACGATGAGTTCGAGGCGGTGCTGCAGGAGGTGCTGGACATCGCCCGCCTGGAGCGGGTCGATTGCCTGCTGGTGGCCGGCGACGTCTTCGACTCGGCGTTGCCGCCGCCAGAGGCGGAGCGTCTGGCCTTCGAGTTTTTCCGTGAGCTGGCGGGGGCGCGCATACCGGCGGTCATCATCGGCGGCAACCATGACCACCCCCGGCGTCTCAACGCCTTCGGCCGAGTCCTGGAGCTGGTGGGAATCCGCGTCCTCGGGGAGCCGGTGCCCCCTCAGGAGGGCGGCGTTATCGTTGTGCCCAGCCGCGATGGGGAGGAGCAGGCGGTCGTAGCCCTCTTCCCCTGGATGAGCGAGCGGCGCGTCCGCACTTGGGAGGGGCTGGTAAGAGGCGAGGGGCTGGCCGAATACGCCCAGGCGGTGGGAGACCTGCTGCAGGGGCTGGGGCGCTTCTTCCGACGCGACGCCGTCAACGTGCTTCTGGCCCACGTGCTGGTGGACGGCGTCCTGGTGGGAGGCGAGGCGGCCGGCGAGCGCCCCCTGCATATGGGCCAGGTCTATGCCGTCCCTCCCCAGCGCCTGCCCCTGGCCGACTACGTGGCCCTGGGACACGTGCATCGCCACCAGGAGGTGCGCAATGCCCCCACTCGCGCTGTGTATGCCGGCTCCCTGCTGCAGCTGGACTTCGGCGAGGAGGGACAGCGCAAGTGTGTGGTGCTGGTGGACGCCGAGCCAGGGCGGGGGGTCACACACCTGGAGCGCATCGTCCTGAGCAAGGTCCGTCAGCTGCGGACGGTGGGCCTGCCAGACCGCCCCCTATCGCTGGCGGAGCTGGAGCGGTTGCGGGACGCTCCCGACCTGCGCGATGCCTATCTGCGCGTGTTCGTAAAGGTGGATGGCCCCTTCCCCGGCCTGGCCCAGCAAGTGCGGGAGGCCCTTCCCAATGCCGTGGAGGTGGTGCCCGTATACCCCCGGCAGGAGCAGCCGTCGCGAAAGCGCCTCGCTGGCCTCACCCCTGCCGAGCTGGTGACCCTCTACCATCGCCAGCAGTATGGCGCCGATCCCGACCCGGAGCTGATGTCCCTCTTTCAGCGCCTGTGGGACGAGGTGGTCCATGAGGCCCATTAGGCTCACGCTGGAGGGCTTCACCTGCTACCGTCGACGGGTGGAAGTGGACTTCTCGGACCTGGACCTCTTCGCCATCACCGGCCCCACCGGCGCCGGCAAGAGCTCGCTGGTGGACGCTATCGCCTACGCCCTCTACGGCCAGGCGCCGCGGGTGCGCAACCAAGTGAGGGACCTTATCAGCCAGGGCGCGGAGCGGATGCGCGTATCCTTCGAGTTCGAGAGCGGCGGGCGTCGATACAGGATCACCCGGTCGACCGCCCGCCGTGGCCACGCCGATGTGCAGCTGGAAGAGATGGACCCCGACACCGGCCAGTGGCTGCCCAGGGCCGACCGCCGCGTCGATGTGAACCAACTGGTGCGTGACATCGTGGGCATGGACTACGAGGGCTTCGTGCGCTCTGTGGTCCTGCCCCAGGGACGCTTCCACCTCTTCCTGGCCGGAGGGCGGGAGGAGCGCGACCGGGTGCTGGAGGACTTGCTGGGGCTGGACCTCTACCGGGCGGTGATGCAGCGGGCCAACGACCTGGCCCAGCGCTTCCAGGCCCAGGCCGAGGAGCTGGCCCGGCGCCTCGAGACGGAGCTGGCCTATGCCACCCCCGAGCGGCTGCGGGAGCTGAGGCGTCAGGCCCTGGCCCTCAAGCAGGAGCAGGCGCGCCTGTCGCACCTGGCCGGCACTGCCCAGGAGGCCCTGGACGCGGCCCGTCGACTGGCCGAGGCCCGCGAGAGGAAGGCCGCCGCCGAGGCCCGCTGGCGGGAGGCGCAAGAGCGCTCCGAATCCCTCCGCGCCCGTCTCGCTGAGGCCGAGAGAGAGCTACAGGAGCTGGAGGATGCCCTGGCCCGTTTGCGGGAGGAGGTCGAGGCAGTCCCCTTCTCGGCCGACGACTACGCCCGCGTCCATGCCGATCTCCAGCGGGCGGAGGATGCGGCCGAGGCCTCCAGGCGGCTGCAGGAGCTGGAGGACGAGCTGGCCGAGGCCGCGCGGGCACTGGCCGAGGCCCGGACCGGTCTCCAGGAGGCCCGCGGAGGCCTCCAGCGGGCCGAGGACGAGGCATCGCAGGCCGAGGAGGCGTGGGCCGAGGCCCAGCGGCGACTGAGCGAAGCCCGCCAGCGATGGGCGGCGGTGGAACAGGCAGCGCGCCAGTGGCAGGAGAGCGCCCGCGCCCTGGCCCAGGCCCGCCAAGAGCTGGCCCGGCGCGAGGAGGAGCTGGCCGAGGCCCGCAGGGCGGCGAGCGAGGCCGAGGCGGCTGCCCAGGAGGCCCAGGAGCTGGCCAGCCAGTCCCAGGCCCGACTGCTGGCCCTCAGGCAGGAGCACGCTGCCCATGAGCTGCGCCGTGGCCTTCGGCCGGGAGAGCCATGCCCCGTCTGCGGGCAGAGAGTGGCGTCGCCGCCAGCGCCGGGGGACGTGGCCGCCGCCCTGTCGGAAGCCGAAGAGGAGGCCCAGCGCCTCCAGGAACGGTGGCGGCAGGCCCGGGAGGAGCAGGCACGGGCTGCGGCCCGGGCAGAAGGGGCCGCCAGCGCCGTAGAGATGGCCCGCCTCCGACTGCAGCAGGAAGAAGAGCGCCATGCCAGTGCCCTCGCTGCCCTGCGGGATGCTCAGGGCGACGAGGGCCCGCCCGAGGGGGCCATGACTGCCGCCAGCCGCGCCGTGCAAGAGGCCGAGGCCCTCGCCCAGGCCGCTGCGGCAGCGCGGGAGGCCGCTCGCCAGCGTCTGGACGAGGCCCGGCAGGCCTTCCAGGCTACCGCCCAGGCAGAGGCCCGTCTGCTGTCGCGCCTACAGGCCCTAGAGCGACAGCGCGACGAGCTGGCCGGGCGGCTGAGGGCGCTGCAAGAGTCCTTGGGAGCCGCGTCTTCGCCCGATGTCCTGCAGGCCCGCCTGCGGGAGCTGGAGGAGGCCAAGGGCAGGCTGGAGACGTTGCATCGACGCGAACGAGAGCTGTCTCGACAGCTCCGCGAACGCCAGACGGAGCATGCCCGTCTGCGCGAGGAGCTGGCCTCTTTGGAGGCGCAGGCCCGCCTCGCCCGGTCGCAGGAGGAGGAAGCGGGACGGCAGGTGGCGGCGCTGGCCCCTGCCCTCTCGTCCCTGCTGGAGGAGCTGGGCTGGCAGGAAAGGGCCCAGGCGCTGGCAGAGGGTCGGGAGGTGATCTCGTTCCTCTCGGCGCAGCTAAGGCAGCACAACGAGGAGCTGCAAGAGGTAGGGCGCAGGTTGGGGGCGCTGGAGAAGGAGGCGGAGCGCCTGGAGCACGACCTGGGCCTTGCAGACCGCCTCCGCGAGCAAGCTGAGGAGGCGCAGCGACAGGCCAGGGTGGCCCGTGCCCTGGGCGACCTGCTGCGCAGCGACCGCTTCCAGGCCTTCTTGCGTCAGGAGGCCCTCTCGCTGCTGGCCGAGGACGGCTCCCGACACCTGCGGGAGCTGTCGCGGGGCCGATACGCGCTGGTGGTCCGCCGCGACGAGTTCTACATCCAGGACCACTGGAACGGCGACGAGGAGCGGCCTGTCAACACCCTCAGCGGTGGCGAGACCTTTCTCGCTTCCCTCTCGCTGGCCCTGGCCCTGGCCGAGGGGTTACCGGGGCTGGCCCACGCGTCCCGACGTGGCGCGCTGGAGAGTCTGTTCGTGGACGAAGGCTTCAGCCACCTGGACGCCGAGACGCTGGACGTGGTGGCCTCGGCCCTGGAGGTGCTGGGCGGGCCCGGGGAGCGCATGGTAGGGGTCATCACCCATGTCCCCGCCCTGGCCGAGCGGATGCCCGCGCGGCTGCGGGTAGAGAAGTCTCCCGAAGGCTCCAGCGTGGTCAAGGACTAGCCGCTGCAGCTCACCCGATATCCACCGCAGGGGGTTGCGCCATCACTCGCCTTCTGCTATGGTGTTTCTCGATTAAATCAGTCAACATAGTCGGAATAAGAGGACGGCCTGGTGGAGCCGGACGGGATCTCGGAGGAGCTGGCGCTGGAGCGGGTACTTCCCGCTGCCAGGCGGGCGTTGCGCCGCCCCTGGCTGGTAGCGGCCGAGGTCTCCTCTCGCGTCCTGGGTGCCGCCGCGGCCGTCCTCCTTTTCGGCCTGGCCCTCCAGCTGCTGAAGGCCGGGGCCGGTGGCCTCGGGCCGGTGCTCAAGAGCATGTCGGTGGAGGGGGTGCCCTCGCTGCTGGGGCTGGGCTGGCTGGGGGCGGCCCTCCTCATGAGCGGCTCTCCCATGGCCGCTGTGGCCGTTAGCCTGGCCGCTGCCGGCACGGTCTCCAACTACGAGGGGCTGGCCATGCTGAGCGGCTCTCGCATGGGGGCATCGTCGTCGGTCCTGCTGCTGGGCTTCGTCCTCTACCTGCTGCGGCGCCGTACGGCCGACGGCCTCTTTATCGGGGTGGTGGCCCTGCTGGTGGCCAGCACCCTGTGGCTACCGGCGCTGCCCCTGGGCCAGGCCCTCCTGCACCTGCCCACGTTCCATCCCAGCACCTTCGCGGTGCCGGGGCCGTTGACGGAAGGGGTAAATGCCCTCTACGGGCCGGTGGTGGACTGGGGCCAGCAGCACCTGCATCGCCTGCTGCTGTTCGCCGCTGGCGTGGCCACCCTCCTGCTCTCCTTCTCGCTGTTCGACCGGGTTCTGCCCCAGCTGGACACCGAGGGGCTGGCGGCCCGGCGCCTCCACGCCTTCACGCAGCGGGCCGGGGCCATGTTCCTGCTAGGGCTGGCAGTGACGGCGGTCACCATGTCGGTGTCCATCTCGGTGGGCCTGCTGGTGCCCCTTTCGCTGCGGGGCTACCTGCGACGGGAAACGGTGGTGCCCTACATCATGGCCGCCAACCTTTCCACCTGGGTGGACACCCTGGCGGCGGCCGCCCTCCTGGGCAGCGGCGCCGCCGTGGGCATGGTGCTGGCCGAGATGACGGCCGGCGCTGTCCTCACCCTGGGCGTCCTGTTGCTGCTCTATCGCCCCTATTCGAGGGCGGTGCTTTCGCTGGCGCGGTGGCTGCTGGGGAGCAGGCCGCGCTTCGTCCTCTTCCTGGCGCTGTACTTCGCGACGCCGGCTGTGCTCCTGCTGCGCTGAGCTCAGCTCTCGCCCAGGGGACGCCTCTGGGACGTCAGCTCACGCGTCAGCCTTCGCTCCAGCGCTTCGAGGGCGGCGCTGAGGCGGACCGGGTAGCTGGCCCGAGGTTGCAGCTCCTTGTAGGGCTGGGGTAGGCGACGGAATTCCTCCTGGAAGCGCTGTCGTAGCTCGCGCAGGGGCGGGTGCGGGCGCAGTGCCCGCCCCTCGGCCAT
The DNA here is from genome assembly GCA_025062275.1 of Dehalococcoidia bacterium. Lineage (GTDB taxonomy): Bacteria > Chloroflexota > Dehalococcoidia > SM23-28-2 > HRBIN24 > HRBIN24. The sequence continues at coordinate 35,554 of JANXAP010000007.1, read as the reverse complement.
GACCCTCTCCAGCAGGGGCTCGCCCTCGGGCACCGCCTCCTGGCGCAGGGCGAGGATGTCCTCCCTCATGAGGTCGTCGGTATAGAGACGGTAGACCTGCTTCTCGCCGGGGAGGGAGGCCTTGCCGCGGCTGAGCTTCAGGGCGGGTCGCCCCTCGTAGCCGACCAGCTTGTAGGCCATGTCCAGCCAGGGCGCATCGGCCGACACGCCCATGCGGGTGCCGACTCCGAAGGAGTCGATGGGAGCGCCGGCCTCCACCAGCTCCTCGATCTGGTATTCGTCCAGGCCGCCGCTGGCCACGATGCGCACGTAGCCCAGGCCCGCCTCGTCAAGGATGGCCCGCACCTGCCGCGACAGCTCCAACAGGTCGCCGCTGTCGATGCGCACGCCCCGCAGGTGGTGGCCACGGGCCTCCAGCTCCCTGGCCACCTGGGCAGCGAGCCGCGCCCCCTCTAGCGTGTCGTAGGTGTCGATGAGCAGGACGCAACGGTCGGGAAAGCTCTCGGCGAAGGCACGGAAGGCCTCCAGCTCCGACGGGAAGGCCATGATGTAGGAGTGGGCCATGGTCCCGGCGATGGGGATGCCGTAGCGCCTGCCCGCCAGGACGTTGCTAGTGCCCTCGAACCCCACCAGGTAGCAGCAGCGGGCCACTTTCAGTCCGGCGTCGGTGCCGTGAGTCCGACGCAGCGAAAAGTCCACCAGCCCCCGTCCTCGGGCAGCCCAAACGCAGCGTGCCGCCTTGGAGGCCACCATGGTCTGGAGCTGGACCTGGTTGATGATGTAGGTCTCGGCCAGTTGGGCCTCGATGATGGGGGCCGTAACCTCCAGGATCGGCTCCTGGGCGAAGACGATGCGCCCCTCCGGCACCGCCCACACCTCGCCGGTGAACCGTAGCCTGGACAGAAACTCCAGGAACGAGGGGTCGAAAATGCCCGTGCTTTCCAGGTAGTCCAGGTCTGCCGGCTCGAAGCGGAGGCCTTCCAGATACTCGAGGACGTCCTCCAGGCCTGCCGCCACCAGATAGCCCCGCTCCTCGGGCAGCCTGCGGACGAACAGGCTGAAGGTGGCAGTGCCCATGACCCGGTGCTGCCAGTAGCTCTGGGCCATGGTGAGCTGGTAGAGGTCGGTGAGGAGCGCCTTGCTCTCGGTCAAGGGCCGTTGCACCCCGCTGCACGAGTCTCGAGAAAGAGATTACCAGTCCCCGGCTGGGGCATAAACAGCGGGGGGCGCGGCTAGCCGCCTACGGGCGCCGCAGCGGCAGGGTGAGAGTCACCTGAGTGCCCTGGCCGGGCCAGCTATGGATGCTCAACTGGCCTCCCAGGAAACGGGACCGCTCGCGCATGCTCTCCAGCCCCACCCCGCCGGAGCCTTTGGTCAGGACGCCTCCCGCGGGCAGCCCTCGTCCCCAGTCCCGCACCGACAGGACCAGTTCGTCGCCGCGACGGCTGAGGCCGATGCGCAGTCGGGAGGTGCCCGAGTGGCGCACGGCGTTGCTCACCGCTTCCTGGGCGATGCGGAAGAGGGCGGATTCCACCTGAGGACTCAGACGCAGGTCGCCGACGTCCGTTTCCAGCTCTACCTCGATGCCTGCATGCTGGGCCATGTCGGTAGCCAGCCGCTGCAGGGCGCCCACCAGCCCGTGCTCCTCCAGCTCCCGCGGACTCAGGAAGGAGATGATGCGCCTCGCCTCGTCCAGGGCCTGAGAAAGGTAGCGGTGGGCAACGGCCACGGGATGGTTGGGGTCTATCCTTCTCTGGCTGCTGCGGAAGGACTCCAGGAAGGACAGGGCGGCAGCCATGAGCTGCACTGGCCCGTCATGGAAGTCATAGGAGACCCGACGCCGCTCCTCCTCCTGTGCCAGCAGCAAGCGCTGGAGCAGGCTCGCACGTTCCTGTTCCGACCGTCTGCGTTCCGTGACGTCGTGGGCGGTGACCACCTTCCCCACCGGTTGGCCCTGGGGGCGCAGCACCGCACAGGCCCCCTCCACCGTTATCCAGTCGCCGGAGCGGGTCCGCACGGGCAGGTCGACAATGGGGCGCGGGCCTGGCTCCTTCAGCGCCTTGTCCATCTCCTCGGCCAGCTTCTGGGCCGTGCGGGGCGCCAGCAACCAGGAGAAATGTCTGCCCAGGATCTCGTCCCGCTGCCAGCCGGTGGCCCGCTCAAAGGCTGGGTTCACTTCGGTGATGTGGCCGTCCAGGTCGAGGGCCAGCAACATCTCGTCCATGGTGTCGACCAGGGTGCGGTAGCGCTCCTCCGACTGCTGGAGGGCCAGCCAGGACTCCTCGGCCCTGCGCATTTCCTCCTGGAGAAGCTGGCTGTAATGGGCCTCGCGCTCCACCTGTCGCCGCAGGGCGCCGGTGATGGCCGACACGATGGCCCCCACCAAAACGAAGGTGATGGGACGCAGCAGGTTCTGGGCACCGCTTTCGGCCATGCCGTCCAGGAGCAGGAACCCCTGATAAGAGGGCAGGAGGCCGGCCCAGAGGGCCAGTGGCACCACTGCCCACGGAGGGAGGACAAAGGCAGCGCACACCAGCACCGGATAGAACAGGTGGGCGTAGGGGCTGGGCAGGCCGCCGCTGGCCGCTATCACGCTGCCCATACCGAAGCAGGCGATGGCGGCAAGGCAAAAGACGGCGGCCCGGAACAGGGCGCGATGCCTGGCCCCCAGGCTGACTAGCAGCCTCGGCGCGGCCCTCGCTATTGGTGCCCCTGCCCCCGCCGTCCCCGCTTCCCAGATGCGCGTATCGGCCATAGATGCCCTCTCGGGATGTCCGGTCGCACGGGCGGCCGTCAATACCTTCTATTGGTAGATATTGCATTCAGGGCAAGCGTTACATGGCCAGAGGAGGCCAGCCGAAGGGTCATGGCGCCCGGGCCGGGCGGCCACACGGCGGGCGCTCGAAGGTCAGCGGGTGGTGAGCCGACGAACCCGGGTAGGGCGCCAATGGCCACCGTCCGTGGTGACCGTTGGCCCAGTGGGCCGTAGTATGTCAGCAGGACGACAGCGGCAGGGGTGGGGGGCTTGTCTTTAGGGCGATGTTGTGTTAAAGCATTGGCGACCGAATAATAGACGACGCCAGGGTAAGGGGAGGCCGGCGTTATGCCCCTTCTAGAGCTCCGGGACGTGCGCAAGCACTTCGGCGGCATCGCGGCGGTGGACGGGGTCAGCTTCGACGTGGAGGAGGGCAAGATAGTGGGCCTCATCGGCCCCAACGGCGCTGGCAAGACCACCATCTTCAACCTTATCAGCCGCCTCTACGACCCTGACGCTGGCTCCATGCGTTTCGGTGGCCGCGACCTGCTGCGGCTGGCCCCGCACCAGGTGCTGGAGGCCGGGATCGCCCGCACCTTCCAGAACGTGGAGCTGTTCCGCACCATGTCGGTGCTGGACAACGTCATGGTGGCCCAGAGCCACCGCCTGCGGGTGGGGGTGCTGGAGGAGATGCTTCGCCCCCCGTGGGTGGAGCGCAAGGAGCGGCGGGCGCGGGAGCAGGCGCTGGAGGCCCTGGCGATGCTGGGGCTGGAGGGGGTGGCCCAGATGCCGGCCGGCGCCCTCCCCTTCGCCGTTCAGAAGAAGGTGGAGATCGCCCGCGCCCTGGTGGCCCGTCCCAGGCTGCTCTTGCTGGACGAGCCGGCCTCGGGCCTCAACCACGAGGAGCTGATGGCGCTGGGGGAGACCATTCGCTCCATCTGCAAGCAGATGGGGGTGACGGTGCTGCTGGTGGAGCACCACATGAACCTGGTGATGAGCGTCTCGGACCATGTGGTGGTGCTCAACTTCGGTCGCAAGATAGCCGAAGGCAGCCCGGAGGAGGTGGCCCGCAACCCGGCCGTCATCGAGGCCTACTTGGGGGAGCAGGACGATGCTGCGGCTTGAGGGGGTGACGGCGGCCTACGGGCCCATCGTGGCCCTGCGCGACGTCTCGCTGGAGGTAGAGGCGGGCTCGGTGGTGACCATACTGGGGGCCAACGGGGCCGGCAAGACCTCCACCCTGCGGGTGATCTCGGGGCTGCTGCGGCCCCAGGCCGGCGTGGTGGAGTTCGAGGGTGTGGCCATAGACCGCCTCAGCCCCGACAAGATAGTGCGGCTGGGCATCGTGCAGGTGCCGGAGGGGCGTCAGCTCTTCTCTCAGCTGACGGTGCGGGAGAACCTGGAGCTGGGGGCCTATCTGCGGCGCGACCGTGCGGGCATCCGTCGTGACCTGGAGCGGGTGTTCAACTATTTCCCCATCCTGGCCCAGCGGCAGCGACAGGCGGCGGGCAGCCTCTCGGGTGGCGAGCAGCAGATGCTGGCCATCGGTCGGGCCCTCATGGCCCGTCCCAGGCTGCTCCTGCTGGACGAGCCATCGCTGGGGCTGGCGCCGCTGGTGACACGGGAGATCTTCAGCATCATCCGTGCCATCAACCAGCAGGAGGGGATAACGGTGCTCTTGGTGGAGCAGAACGCCCGCCTGGCCCTGGACATCGCCCGCAAGGGCTACGTTCTGGAGACGGGGCGGGTGGTGCTTTCGGACCTGGCCGAGAACCTGCGTCGCAACGAAGAGGTGCGGCGCTCCTATCTGGGATACTGAGGGGGCAAGGCGAGATGGAGACCCTGCTCTCCGGCCTGCTGTCGGCGCCCGTGTTCCTGGCACCCAAGCCCTGGGAGGACTGGTCCCTGTTCGGGGAGCAGATCGTCTTGGGGCTGATGACGGGCGCCCTCTACGCTTTGGTAGCCCTGGCCATCGTGCTCATTTACCGCTCCACCGACATCATCAACTTTGCCCAGAGCGAGATGGCCATGTTCGGCACCTTCGCCATGTGGTCCATCTGGCTGTCGGGGGTAGCCTTCTTCTCCAACCCGTGGGTGCTGCTGGTGCTGGCGGGCCTGTTCGGGCTGGGGCTGGGGGCTGTGGTGGAGCGGGTGGTGATCCGGCCGGTGGAGGGGAAGCCCATCCTGACCATCGTGGTGGTGACCCTGGGCCTGTTCCTGGTGCTGAACTCGGTGGCCACCTGGATCTGGGCGCAGGGCGAGTTGCCCAAGAGCTTCCCTTCGCCCCTGTCGCTCTTGGACTCCTGGGACATCGGCTTCGCCAGCATACCCGAGCACCGGGTCCTGATCTTCGCCATCGGGGTGGCGGCCATGGTGCTCTTGGGGCTGCTGTTCAACTACACCAAGGTGGGGCTGGCCATGCGGGCTACGGCCCAGAACCCCCTCGCCGCCCAGCTCATGGGCATCAACGTGGGCAACATGCTCACCCTGGGCTGGGCCCTGTCGGGGGCGCTGGGTGGCATCGCTGGTGCCCTCATCGCGCCGGTGGTGACTCTCCATCCGGCCTTCATGCTGCCGGTACTGCTCTACTCCTTCGCCGCCGCCGTGCTGGGAGGCCTCAACAGCGCGCCGGGGGCGATAATCGGCGGGTTCATCATCGGTGTGGCCGAGAACCTGCTGGGCACCTACACCCCCCATGCCATACTGGGCCCCGAGATGAGCCTGCCGCTGGTGTTGATGCTCTTGGTGGCCATACTGCTGGTGCGGCCCACGGGCCTGCTGGGCGAACGGACTGTTAGGAAGGTGTAGCCATGCAGATGGACATCTGGCCCTTCCTGGCCCTGTCGCTGGGCGTGACCGGACTGGTGCGCGTCCTGCCGTGGGGGACGGAGCGGCAGCGCATCGTGGCCTCGCTGCTGGTATTGCTGGCCTTCATGTGCTGGGCGCCCTTTGTGCTGGACAACTTCCGCCTCATCCAGATGACGCGCATCGCCGCCTTCGGGCTGACGCTCATCGGCCTCAACATCCTCACGGGCTACAACGGGCAGGTGTCGTTGGGGCATGGGGCCTTCGTGTTGATGGGCGCCTACACCGTGGCGGTGTTGCTGGACCGCAAGGAGCAGCTCAACCTCATAGACGCCAGCCCCTGGCCCTTCTGGGCCACCATCTTTGCGGCGGGTTTCCTGGCAGCGGCAGCGGGGCTGGTCATCGGCGTGCCGGCCCTGCGCCTGTCGGGCCCCTATCTGGCCATCGCCACCCTGGCGGTGATGATCAGCCTGCCCATCATCGTCCGCAAGTACGGGGCCTTCACCGGTGGCTCCCAGGGGATAGCCTTCAGTCGTCCGCCCACTCCGCCCTTCCTGGAGGACCTGCTGCGGCGGGAACAGTGGATGTATTTCCTCGTCTTGCTGGCCTTGGTGGTGATGACGGTCCTGGCCTGGAACCTCCTGCGGGGCCAGTTCGGGCGGGCGCTGCAAGCGGTGCGGGACTCGGAGGTGGCGGCAGCAGCCATGGGCATCCATGTGGCGCGGGTGAAGGTCCTGGCCTTCGTCATCAGCGCCTTCTACGCCGGCGTGGCGGGCGCCTTCCTGGCCCTCATCTCCGGCATAGTCAACCCAGAGACGGTGGACATAGTCCAGTCCATCAATTACCTGGCGGGCATCGTTATCGGCGGTCTGGCGTCGATAATGGGCTCCATCATCGGCGCGGCAGCCATAATCTTCATACCCTCGGATGCGGCCAACCAGCTGGCCAAGCTGCCCTTCCTGGACCCCGATATGCTCAGAAGGGCGCCAGGGGCCATCCAGGGGGCGGTGGTGATCCTGGTGATGATACTGATGCCCTACGGGATAGCCGGAGCGCTCCACCGCCTGGCCCGGCTGCGGCCCGAGCAGGTGCTGGCCAGGTGGCGCGAGGCGCCGGCCATGGCCTCCCAGGCGCTGGGGCGCCTTTCCTGGGCCTGGGACATTCGCCCTTGGGCCCGGCAAGGCCCAGGGAGCAACAACCCTAAAAGGGAGGTGGTAGGCCACGGCGACGGAGGTGTCAAAGGATCCAACCCGGACGAAATGACGAAGGGAGGTCAGTGAGCATGAGGCTCAAGCGTGCTTGGCTGTTGCTGGCAGCCCTGCTCTCCCTGGGCCTCTTCCTCGCTGCCTGCGAGGAGGAAGAGGGGCCAGCCAGCCCCACGCCAGGGACCACCCCGGGCCGGCCCGGCCAGGTGAGGACCGACTTCGGCGTCACCGACACCGAGATCAAGCTGGGCCACACCAACGTGCTCTCGGGCAGCCTGGCAGCTGTCTACCAGCCGGTGACGCCTGCCTTGCAGGCCTATTTTGAATACGTCAACCGCGAGAAGGGCGGCGTGTGTGGCCGCCGCATCACCCTGATCGTCGAGGACAACCAGTACAGCCCCACCGTGGCCCGCGAGCGGGTGACCAAGCTCATCGAGCAGGACCGGGTGCTGGCCCTGGTGGGCGACCTGGGTACGCCGGCGGTGACGGGCGAGGTGGACTACGTCAACGAGCAGAAGGTGCCACACCTCTACGTGTCCACCGGCGCCTCCAAGTGGGGCGACTATCAGCGCTGGCCCTGGACTACCGGCTACATCCCTGACTACGTCAGCGAGGGCCGCATCCTGGGCCGCTTCGCGCAGGAGCGCTTCCCCAACGCCAAGGTGGGCATCCTGTACCAGAACGACGACTTCGGCCTGGACGGGCGCAATGGCTTTAAGCAGGAGTTCAGGGGCCAGATCGTGGCCGAGCAGTCCTACGAGTCCACGGCCACCGACATCAGCTCCCAGCTGGCCAACATCAGGGCGGCTGGCGCTGACCTGGTCTACCTCTACGCGACGCCCGCCTTCTCGGCCCGCGCCTTCCAGTACATGCAGCAGAACAACTGGCGGCCCCAGGTCATGATGAGCTACGTGAACCCGCCCGTGCTCACGGCCCAGTTGGCCGGCGGCGGTAACCGCGAAGCGGGGCTGCAGTTGGTCCAGGGCACCATCAGCACCAATTACCTCCTGGACTTCATTGCCGATGCGGACAAACCGGAGATGAAGGAGCACGTCCGCATCATGCAGACCTACGGCGGGCCGCCTATCCAGAGCCTTTCGGTTTACGGCCAGTCTCTGGCCGAGCTCGTGGTGGAAACTCTGAAGCGGGCCTGCGATGCCGGCGACATGACGCGGCAGGGCGTCATGCGGGCAGCCGAGTCCATCCGTGGCTTCCGCACCAGCCTGCTGCTGCCGGGCATCACCATCAACCTGGGTCCCAGGGACCACTTCTCCATCCAGGCGCTGATGCCGGTCCAGATCCAGCCTGACGGCACGCCGAGGCCGCTGCGCGACCAGCCCATCTCCTTCGAGTAGGCCCTGGGCCGATGGAGAACCGCAGGGGGCGGCCCGCAGGCCGCCCCCTGACCTTTGTCGTCCCTATAAGATGTGAGGGTCAGCGTTCCTCGGGACAGGCGAAGCGGCGCCGGCGGGCCTCCTCGAGGGCGGCCAGCTTGGCCAGGCCCTTACGGGTGTCGGAGGCGACCCGCGCCGGGTCGCAGCGCCGCAGTCGCTCCTTGAACAGCCAGTAGGTGAACTCTCGCAGGCCCTGCACGTCCAGCCAGTCGCCCTGGGGCAGCTCCCGCTCCTGGCAGAAGGCCTGCCACAGCTCGCGGCGGGTGGCCCCGTAGATGCGCTGGCATACCTCGTCGTCGACGTGCCCGTTCTGCCAAATGCAGGTGAGGCGTTCCTTGACCACCTCGTCCTCCACCGCCATCTGCAGGGCCTCCTCCACCAGCACCCCGTAGAAGAAGTTGAGATGGGCGCGGTACTTGGCGGGGCCGATGAGGCGCCGAAAGTCGTCCTCGCTCAGCTCCAGGGGCGGATGCCCGTGGAAGAGGAGGTCCTCCAGCTCGTTCTGGGGCACCAGGTCTCCGATGGCCAGGGCCAGACGCTCGGCCAGCAGGAGCCAGTCGAAGGCCTCGCCGGCGATGAGGTAGCGGAAGGTGCGCTCGCCCACCTCCTCTTCGGGCAGGCGCCACTGGGCGATGGTCTCCAGCAGGGCCAGGAACCAGTGCTGCTCGCCTTCCTGGATGCGACGGCGCAGGGAGTCTACCAGCTCCTGTGCCTCGGCTTTCAGGTCGTCCTCTAGGGCGACGCTCCTTCGCTCCAACGCCTCACCCCTCAGGCCGTCCGACCGCAACACTTCTTGTATTTGCGGCCGCTCCCGCAAGGGCAGGGGTCGTTTCGGCCCACCTTCCCCCCCACGGCGGCCCCCACTGGCTGTCGCGACGCCGTTGCTGGTAGTGCAGACTCCTTCTCGGGCCCCGACTCACGCAGGTTGCGGGGGCGCGACGGCGCGGGGGCGGCAGCGGGCACCAGCGTCTCCCGCAGGATGCGCCGCACTACCAGGGCGCGGATGTGCTGTAGCAGCTGCTGCCACATGTCGTGAGCCTCGCGGCGGAAGACCACCAGGGGGTCCTGGCCGCCGTAGCCCCGCAGGCCCACGCCTTGCCGCATCTCGTCCAGGGCGGTGAGGTGGTGCACCCAGAGCTGGTCGATAGTGGTGAGCATCACCAGCCGCTCCAGGAGGCGCATGCCCTCGTTTCCCAGCTCGCGCTCCTTTTCCTCGTAGACGGCCTCGGCGTGGGCCAGGAGCCGCTCCTCCAGCTCTTCGGGGTCCATTTCGGCCAGCTCCTCGGGGGAGATGGCCGGCAGCGAGGGGAAGAACTCCCGCAGCTCCGCCATGAGGGCTTTGTGGTCGGGCTGGCCTTCGCCGTAGTGTCGGTCCACCAGCTCCGCAAGCTCCTGGGCGATCATCTCCTGGATATTGGCCTTGAGGTCCGCGCCTTCGAGGATCTTGCGGCGCTCGCGGTAAATGAGTTCGCGGTGGGTGTTCATGACGTCGTCGTACTGGACGACGTGCTTGCGGATGTCGAAGTTGTGGGCCTCCACCTTGGTCTGGGCCTGCTCGATGGCCTTGGATACGAGGCGGCTCTCGAGGGGGGTGTCCTCGTCCATGCCCAGGCGTCCCAGCAGGCCCTTGACCCACTCGGGGGCGAAACGGCGCATGATATCGTCGTCGAAGGACACGAAGAAGCGAGAGGAGCCGGGGTCGCCCTGGCGGCCGGAACGACCTCGGAGCTGGTTGTCGATGCGGCGTGCCTCGTGCCGCTCGGTGCCCACCACGTGCAGGCCACCGGCAGCCACGACCTTGTCGTGCTCCTCTTGCCACAGACGGTGCGCCTCTTCGCGGATGCGGGCCTGCTCCTCGGGCGGTAGCGCTACCAGGTTCAGGCCCCGCTGTCGGGCCAGGTTCTCGGCCAGCAGCTCAGGGTTGCCGCCCAGGATGATGTCCACGCCGCGGCCGGCCATGTTGGTGGCGATGGTTACAGCCCCGTAGCGTCCCGCCTGGGCGATGATGAGCGCCTCCCGCTCGTGGTGCTTGGCGTTCAGCACCTGCGGTTCCCGCAAGGGGCAGACCTGGTAGTAGCGTTGGCATTCGGAGCTGCGGCACACAGCCATGCGCCGCACCATCTCCGCTAGCCGCTCCGAGTTTTCGATGGAGACGGTGCCCACCAGCACCGGCCTCCCCTGGGCGTGGGCCTCCTCGATCTCCTTGACCACCGCCCGCCACTTGCCCTCGGCCGAGCGATAGACCACGTCGGGGTAGTCCTGGCGGATCATGGGCTTGTGGGTGGGGATGACCACCACGTCCAGGCCGTAAATGGTGCGGAACTCCTCCCGCTCCGTCCAGGCGGTGCCCGTCATGCCCGCCAGCTTCTCGTACATGCGGAAGTAGTTCTGGATGGTGATGGTGGCGTAGGTGATGGACTCGCGCTGGACGCGAACGCCCTCCTTGGCCTCCACAGCCTGGTGGAGGCCATCGGACCAGCGCCGGCCGTACATGAGGCGGCCGGTGAACTCGTCGACGATGATGACCTCGCCGTCCTTGACCACGTAGTCGCGGTCGCGCTGGTAGAGGGCCTGGGCCTTCAGGGCGGCGTCCAGGAAGCGGGTGAGGCGATAGTGCTGAGGATCGTAGAGGTTGGATATGCCCAGCGCCCGTTCCACCTTCGTTATGCCCTCCTCCGTGAGGGCCACCGAGCGGTGCTTGAGGTCCACCACGTAGTCCTCGCCCTCCCGCAGGCGGGCCACGAGGCGAGCGAAGGTGCGGTATATCTCCTCCGACTCCTCCGCCGGCCCCGAGATGATGAGGGGCGTCCGCGCCTCGTCGATGAGGATGTTGTCCACCTCGTCGACGATGGCGTAGTGGTGGGGGTGGTCGCGGCGCTGGACGACCTGCGACAGGTCCACGGCCATGTTGTCGCGCAGGTAGTCGAAGCCGAACTCGTTGTTGGTGCCGTAGGTGATGTCGCAGAGGTAGGCCTCGCGCCGCGAGATAGGCTCCAGGTAACGAAGGCTGGGGTTGTCCAGGTTGGCGCCGGGGTCGAAGCGGTAGGAGGCCTCGTGCTGCAGCACCCCCACCGAGAGGCCCAGGGCGTGGTAGATGGGGCCCATCCACTGGGCGTCGCGCTTGGCCAGGTAGTCGTTCTGGGTCACCAGGTGGCAGCCCTTGCCCTCCAGGGCGTTGAGATAGAGGGGGAGGGTGGCCACCAGCGTCTTGCCCTCGCCCGTCTTCATCTCGGCGATCTTTCCCTGGTGGAGGACGATGCCGCCCAGGAGCTGGACGTCGAAGTGGCGCATGCCCAGGCGGCGCTTGGCCACCTCGCGCACCACGGCGAAGGCCTCGGGCAACAGGTCGTCCAGCGTCTCGCCGTCCTGCAGGCGGGCCCTGAACTGGTCGGTCTTGGCGCGCAGCTCGGCGTCCGTGAGGCGCTCCATCTCCGGCTCCAGGCGGTTGATGGCCTCCACCAGGGGCCAGAGCTTGCGCAGCTGGCGCTCGTTCTCGTCGCCGATGACCCTTCTCAACGCCCCGAGCATACGTCCCTTCCCCTCAGTACTCGTCGAACAGGGCGCCCACGGACTGGCCGGTGTGGATGCGGCGGATGGCCTCGCCCAGCAGCGGCGCCACCGACAGCACCGTCATGTTGGGCATGCGCTTGTCCTGCGGGATGGGCACCGTGTCGGTAACCGCCAGCTCCTTTATCTGGCTTCGCTCCAGCACCTCGACGGCTCGCCCGGCCAGGAGGGCATGGGTGCAGCAGGCGTAGACCTGGCGAGCGCCCTGGCGCAGCACGATGTCGGCGGTGGCGGCCAGGGTGCCGCCCGTCAGCACCTCGTCGTCCACGATGAGGGCCGTGCGCCCCTTCACCTCGCCGATGATGTTGACCGCCTCTACCTGCTCCTGGTTGCCCAGGCGCCGCTTCTCGACGATGGCCAGAGGCACCCCCAGGCGGTCGGCCATGCGCCGCGCCCGCTTGGCGTCGCCCACGTCGGTGGCTACCACCGTTACCTCCTGCAGGCCGTCCGGGCCGAACTTGTCGCGGAAATGACGGGCCAAGATGCCCAGGGCCGTCAGCTCGTCCACCGGGATGTTGAAGAAGCCCTGGATCTGGCCGGCATGCAGGTCGATGGTCAGCAAGCGGTCCGCTCCCGCCGTCTCAATGAGGTTGGCCAGCAGCCTGGCGGTGATGGGCACCCGCGGCTGGTCCTTCTTGTCGCTGCGCCCATAGGAGTAATAGGGGACTACGGCAGTGATGCGGCCGGCCGAAGCGCGCCGGGCGGCGTCTATCATGATCAGAAGCTCCATGATGCTGGTGTTGACGGGGGAGCAGAAGGGCTGCACCAGGAATACGTCGCGGGCGCGGATGTTTTCGTGGTAGCGGACGAATATGTTCTCGTTGCTGAACTCGAAGACGTCGGCCTCGCCCAGGGGTATCTCCAGGTAGTCGCAGATGGCCTGGGCCAGGGCGGGATGGGACCGCCCTGTGAATACCTTCAGCTCTTCGTAGACATAGAAGCTGGGACGCATCTCGTCTCCGCGGCTGCCAGCAGTCCATATCTCACTATAGCACAAGGGGTCATCAGCCACGATGACGCCTCCGCCCCTGGCCCTTCGCCCTTCTTCAGCGAGACAGGCCCGTGGCAGCGTTGACAGCCGGGGGGATGTGCCCCAGAATGCGGGCAGGGGCATGACCACTCAGCGTAGCGACAGCCGCAGTCCTCAGGGAGAGCGCGAGCGCGCCTACGGCGTGGCCATCTGCGCTGGGGTATTGCTGGCCTTTCTGGCCCTCCTGGAGGGCATGCGCCGCCGTAGCTACTGGGCCATTGCCCTGCCGGTGCTGCTGGCCAGCGGCGCAGTCCTGTCCCTGGCCTTCTGGGTGGGTTGGGTGCTGTTCACCCACCGTGAGGCACCGGTCTTCACTCGCTCCCTGACAGCACCTGCTCGTAGACGCGCACGGTCTCCAGCGCCGCCTTCCGCCAACTGAAGAGGGAAAGGACGCGGCGGCGCCCCTCCTGGCCCATGCGGGCGCATCGCTCCGGGTCTGCCAGCAGCTCGGCGATGGCCTCGGCCAGGGCGCGCGAGTCCCCGGGCGGCACCAGCAGGCCAGCGCCGTCCTCCCCCACCACCTCGGGCAGAGCACCCCCGCGGGTGGCCACCACGGCCGTGCCGCAGGCCATGGCCTCCGAGACGGGCATGCCGAACCCCTCGTAAAGCGAGGGACAGGCCATCAGTTGGGAGCGGTTGTAGGCCCGCACCAGGGCGGCAGTGCTGAGGCGCCCCGCGAAGCGGACCCTGGTGCTGAGGCCGTAGCGGCGCACCAGCTTGGGCACCAGTTGCAGACCACCCCGCGGCCGGTCCACCAGTGTCAGCCTGAAGTCGATGCCGTCCCGCAGCAGGTAGTGCAACGCCTCCATCAGGAACTGCGCACCCTTGTTGGGGTCCTCGGAATTGCCGACATAAATGATGGAGCGGTGCTCCCGCTCCAGCCCCAGAGGGCGGAAGGTCTCGCTGTCCACGCCATTGTAGATGACTTCGATCTTGGCCCTGGGCACCCGGAAGGCCCACGCCACCAGCTCTGCCGAGGCCTGCGACACGGTGATGATGCGGTCGGCCACCCGCGCCGCCGGCGCCTGCAGGATGGCCGGGTAGAAAAGCACCCTGCGCACCTTCTGCACCAAGGAGCGGCTGCGGGCCACGGCGTTGTGGGCGTCCACCAGCAGCGGATGGTGAATGGTGGCTACCAGCGGCACCCCCTGCGCCTTGATGCCCAGGTAGCCCAGCCCCAACCCCTGATTGTCGTGCACCACATCGAAGGGGTGGCGACGGTGCAGCTCCAGGAATACGGGCAAGGCCCGCAGGCTGTAGGTGAGCATCAGGGTGTAGAAACCGTACCGGGTGGTGAGCAGCTCGAAGAAGTTGAGGGGGTAGAAGAACTCCCAGGGACTCCTTCGGTCCAGGAATCCCCTTTTGTCCTCCAGGAAGCGGTAATAGCTGGTGCCGTCTACCCGGTGCAGGGTGACCCCCGGCGCCAGCCGCGGGTAGGGAGGCCCCGAGATGACGTGCACCTCATGGCCCAGCCGGGCCAGCTCGCGGGTCAGATAGTAGAGGTATACCCCCTGGCCTCCCGAATACATGCTGCCGTGATACATCAGGAAGCAGATGCGCACGGCCCCTCCCCGTCGGTGGGCTTGCGGGCGTAGATGACGCAAGACTTGGCGAAGTAGCGGTTGATGTCCTCCTCCAGTCGAACGGCCAGAGGCCCGGGCCGCAGGGAGTAGGACTCGATGAGGCGGCGGGCCCAGGCCATTGCCGCCTCGGCTCGCTTCCCGCCCACGATACGGTCCAGCAAGGCATAGGCGATCCAGTACAGGGACCAGTAGCCGTGGTCGTGGCGGTGGTCGTAAAGCTCCAGCCCCAAGCGCCGCAGCTTGCGCTCGACAGCGCCGGGGGGGTAGATGCGCACATGTGAGCCGGGTAGGGTCATTAGGCGGCGGTTGATGGCCCAGCAGATGGCCTCGGGCAGAAAGCGGGGTATGCTGACCACCAGGGAGCCGCCGGGGCGCAGCACTCGCACCGCCTCCCGCAAGAGGCCGTCGTCGTCGGGTACGTGCTCCACCACTTCGCAGGCGATGACGTGGTCGAAGGCCGCGTCGGCGAAGGGGAGGTGGCAGGCGTCACCCAGCACGAACTCCCCGTGGCCCTTGATCCACCCCGGCAGCATCCGGGCTGCCTCCTCCAGGCGCTCTCGGGCCTCCCGCAGCAGCCCCAGGTCGATGTCCAGTCCCACGCCCAGGCAGGGGTTGTGACAGGTGCCCACCACGTGGCGGCCCTGCCCGCATCCGATGTCCAGCACCTTCTGCCCTGGGCGGATGCCCATGCGGAAGTAGTCCACCAGCAGCACGCGCGGCCGTGATGCCATCTCTCACCCCTGCTCGGCCTGAGGGCGGGGAGCGCGTCGGGGGGCCGCCGGCAGGAGGCGACGGCGCCGCAGCTCCTCCTCGTCCTTCAGGGCGCGGATGACCACGTATATTTCATCGAAGCCCAGCCAGTGACCCCACCACCGCTCGCAGCGGTACTGGGACACACGGCTGCGGTTGGCCAGCGGCTCCACCAGCAGCCCCAGCAGGCGGCGCAGGGGGTGGGCGTCCTCGGGGCGGTGGCCGGTGAGGCGAAGGCGGGCATACTCCAGGTCGAAGGGTGCCAGGGCGAACCCTCCCAGCCGCCCGAACGCCTCGATGGTGAACCCCCGGCGCTGGGTCACGTCCATCCAGGTGGTGAAGGAGGAGCTGGCATGGGGGACGCGTATGTGGACCAGGGCGCCGTCCTTGCACACCCGCCATATCTCCCGCAGGGCCACGGGCAGGTCAGCGATGCGCTGCAGCACATCGTAACAGAACACTTCGTCCACGCTGTCGTCGCGGAAGGGGAGTCCCCCGTCCAGGTCGCCCCTGATACCGTTGCTGGGCACGAAGAAGGGGTCAACGGCGATGACATCCCGTCGGCCGGTGCGGTTGCCCAGGTCTATTCGCACGAGGCGGGCCATAGGCGGGACCACGGCAGGTGCAGGGGTAACATCGACCCTCAATTATACGGGAGGGAAACTCATGAAAGAAGATGCAGGGCCATAACGCGCGCGGGGCTTCCGCGTCCATAACTACGGAGGATGAAAGAGGCACTGTGCGCCCTGCTGGGGCTGACGCTGGGGACGGCCTTCGCCCTGGGCTGGCCTTTGGTGTACGGGCCTGATGACGAGGAGGCAGGGGAGGAGGACGGGGAGAGGGGCCTGCCTCGCGGCCAGTTGCCCTGGCGGGGCCTGATCCTGCCCCTGACCGCTGCTGCCCTGGGGATGGCGGCCGCCCGTGCTCTGGACGAGGCATCGGCGGCCCTGCTGGCCACCCTCTTCGGCACCCTTTTCCTCGCTCTGGCCGTCACCGATCTGGAGCGACGGCTGCTGCCCAACCGACTGGTCTACCCGGGGCTGGTGCTGGCCCTGGCGCTGTCGTGGGCCTGGCCCGACCGGGGCGTCGTGCAGGCCCTGGCCGGTGCCTTCTTCGGACTGGTGGTGCTGGGGGTGGCCTATGTGGCCATGCGCGGCGGCCTGGGGGCCGGGGACGTGAAGCTGGCCGCCCTCATCGGCGCCGTGGTGGGGTTTCCGGGGGTGGCCCTGGCCCTGTCCCTGGGGGCCATCGCCGGCGGCGTGGCTGCGGCCTTCCTCCTGCTCTCGCGCCTGGCCCGTCGCGGCCAGTATATGCCGTACGGCCCCTTCCTAGTCGCCGGGGCGTTGACGGCGCTCCTTCTGGGGGAGCGGCTGTGGGGCCACGGCCTCTGACGGGGACGGGGTTAACACGGGCGGCCGGCATCTAGTAGACTGGGGTCGGCGTGGAACTGGACGAGGCCCAACGCATCATCTACCAGACGGCCAAGCGCTTCGCCGCCCAGCATATCCTGCCCCAGGCCAGGGAGCGGGCCGAGGACGAGTCGTTCCCCCTGGAGGTCATGAGGCTGCTGGCCGAGGCTGGCCTTTACGGCGGCCCGTTCCCCGAGCAGTATGGCGGCGCCGGCATCGATAACGTCTCCTATGCCCTGGTATGCGAGGCCATCGGCGGGGCCAGCCCGTCCGTCTTCACCTCGGCCCTGACGGTCCAGCTCTCCCTGGTAGGCACATCCATCTACGCCTACGGCAACGAGGAGCAGAGGCGGCGCTGGCTGCCGCAGGTGCTGTCGGGAAGGCTGGTGGGGGCCTTCGCCCTGTCGGAGCCCAACGTCGGGTCCGACCCTGCGGCGGTAGAGCTGACGGCCCGTCGGGAGAACGGGCGCTGGCGCCTCACGGGCAGCAAGTTCTGGACGTCCAACGGCGCCCTGGCCGACGTCATCGTCGTCTTCGCCCAGACGGAGCCGGGGGCGCGACACCGGGGCATGGCTGCCTTTCTGGTGGACGGGAACAGCCCGGGCCTGACCCGCCAGCCCGTCAAGGGGAAGCTGGGTCTGCACGCATCAAACCTGGCCGCCCTCTACTTCGACGGTGTGCTGGTGGACGATGACCGTCTGCTGGGGCAGGTGGGCGAGGGCTTTCGGGTGGCCCAGGCCGCCCTGGAGAGCGGCCGCCTGTCCACCGCTGCCTGCGCTGTGGGCATTGCCCAGACCTGCCTCGACCTGTGCCTGGAGTATGCCCGAGAGCGGAAGCAGTGGGGGAAGCCCATCGGCGGGCACCAGCTCGTGCAGGAGCTGCTGGCCGACATGGCCATCGAATGCGAGGCCGCGCGGCTGCTGACCCTCCGGGCCGCCCGTGCCCGCGATTCGGGAGAGGGGGCCACTCGCTGGGTGGCCATGGCCAAGGCCTTCGCCACCGAGGCCGCCGTGCGGGCGGCCCGTAACGCCATCGCCGTCCACGGCGGCGCCGGCTACCTCAGCGAGCGGCTGGTGGAGGGCTACCTGCGGGACGCCATCGGTCTCAGCCTGTACGAGGGCACCACCCAGATCCAGAAGCTGCTGGTGGCCCGCGACCTGCTGGGCATTTCGGCCTTCTAGGCCAGGGGGTGGCGACTATGCCGCAAGGGGAGGAAGAGCTGGAGGAGCTGAAGCGGGAGCGCCGGGAGTGGGAGGAGTGGGTGGAGAGGGAGTGGCCCGAGCGGGCCGACGACGGCTTCACTACCGTCTCTGGGCGTCCCGTTCGCCGCCTGTACGACCCCACCGACCTGGCCGGCCTGGACTATCGGCGGGACATCGGCCTTCCGGGCCGGTACCCCTACACCCGCGGCATCTACCCCACGGGCTACCGGGGCAAGGTCTGGACCATGCGCCAGTTCTCGGGCTTCGGCCTGGCCGAGGAGACCAACGCCCGCTTCAAGTTCCTGCTGGCGGAGGGTCAGACGGGGCTGTCCATCGCCTTCGACCTCCCCACTCTCTACGGCTACGACACCGACCACCCCATGGCCGAAGGCGAGTTCGGCAAGTGTGGGGTGGCTGTGTCCTCCCTGCGGGACATGGAGATACTGCTGGACGGCATCCCCCTGGGCGAGATAAGCACCTCCATGACCATCAACTCGCCCGCCGCCGTCATCTGGGCCATGTACATCGCCGTGGCCGACCGGCAGGGGGTGCCCAGGGAGAGGCTGCGGGGCACCATCCAGAACGACATCCTGAAGGAGTACATCGCCCAGAAGGAGTTCTTGTTCCCGCCGGAGCCGTCCATGCGCCTGGTGGTGGACACGGTAGAGTTCTGCGTGCAGCAGGTGCCCAAGTGGCACCCCATCAGCATCTCTGGCTACCACATTCGCGAGGCGGGGGCCACGGCGGCCCAGGAGCTGGCCTTCACCCTCGCCGACGGCTTCGAATACGTGCGCTGGTGCCTGGAGCGGGGGCTGGACGTAGACCAGTTCGCCCCCACCTTCTCCTTCTTCTTCAACTGTCACAACGACTTCTTCGAGGAGGTGGCCAAGTTCCGGGCGGCCCGACGCATCTGGGCGCGACAGATGCGGGAGGTCTTCGGCGCCAAGGATCCCAGGTCGTGGTGGCTTCGCTTTCACACCCAGACGGCGGGCTGCTCCCTGACGGCCCAGCAGCCGGAGGTGAACCTGATACGGACCACCATCCAGGCGCTGGCGGCGGTGCTGGGGGGCACCCAGTCGCTGCATACCAACTCCTGGGACGAGGCGCTGGCCCTGCCCAGCGAGAAGGCGGCCCGGCTGGCCCTGCGGGTGCAGCAGGTCATCGCCCACGAGTCCGGGGTGACCAACAGCGTCGACCCGTTGGGGGGCAGCTACCTGGTGGAGGCCCTCACCCAGGAGCTGGAGGAGGAGGCGCGGGCCTACTTCCGCCGCATCGAGGACCTGGGCGGCGTGATACCGGCCATCCGCATGGGCTTCTTCCAGCGGGAGATAGCCGAGGCCTCATACCGCTACCAGCGGGAGGTGGACGAAGGACGGCGGGTCGTGGTGGGGGTCAACCGCTATGTGCTGGACGAGCCCATAGAGATCCCCATCCTGCGGGTGGACCCGACCGGCGAGGGCTATCGTCGGCAGGTGGAGCGGCTGCGGGAGCTGCGGCGGGAGCGGGACAACCGGGAGGTGGTGCGCTGCCTGCGGCGGCTGGAGCAGGCCTGCCGGGGCCAGGAGAACGTCATGCCCCACCTCATCGAGGCCGTGAAGGCCTACTGCACCCTGGGCGAGATCTGCGACGTGATGCGCGAGGTCTTCGGCGTTTACCAGGAGGAGGCCATCTACTAACGGGAGGCGCCCATGTATACGGTGCTGGCCACTTTCAGGCTCCAGGAAGGTAAGGAGCAGGAGGCCGAGGCTGTCCTGCAGGAGCTGGCGGGCCGCGTCCAGGCCGACGAGCCAGGGACCATCGCCTACCTGTTCCATCGCGCCAAGGACGACCCGCGCCGCATCGTGGTGTTCGAGGTGTATCGCGACGAGGCCGCCTTCGAGGCCCATCGGCAGGGGGCGTTGCGGGAGCTCATGGGTAAGCTGGGGCCGCTGGTGGAGCCTGGCTCGGCCAAGCTGGAGTTCCTGGAGCGGGTCGCTGGGTTCCAGCGTCCCTAGGCGGCTGGCGCAACTGCGAAACTGCTGCGTCGTTTCTAACTGAGGGTGGACGGGCTGGCCTTGTGTCTATAGCTGTGGCCCGTTACCCTACATCTGGGAGGCGTCCACCTCCCAAGCACCCATGGCGAAAAAGCTCAAGTTCCATCGCAGCCCCTGCAACCCCATCCTTACTCCTACCCAGAACTGGTGGGAGACGCGGCTCACTTGCAATGCCGGCGTTATCCGGTTGGGCGACCGCATCCATCTCTTCTACACCGCCCGCGGTCAGGACGACGTGGCCCGCATCGGGTACGCCCGCCTCAGCGGCTACGACCAGGTAGAGGAACGCTTGCCCCATCCTGTCCTGGTGCCCGAGGACTGGTTTGAGCAGGACGGGGTGGAGGACCCCCGTGTCATTCCTCTGGACGGGCAGGTGCGGGTCATATACGCCGGCAAGGAGCGGGACATGGCCCGCCCCTGCGAGACGGCCATCGACCCCCAGCACCTGCTGAAGGGTCACTGGGCCTGGAGCAAACACCGCCTGCTGCTTCCCACCATGGTGGGCTTCCACAACCGCAACGTGGCCTACTTCCCGCGGCGCATCGCTGACCGCTACGTCCTCCTGCACCGGCCCATGACCCTGGCCGAACACGTCTGGCTTTCGTATTCCTACGACCTGGTCCACTGGTACGACCACCAGGAGCTGCTGACGCCCCGTCCGGGCTACTGGGACGATGCCAAGGTGGGCATAGCCGGCCCGCCCCTGGAGCTGGACGACTGCTGGCTCCTCATCTATCACGGCGTGGAGGCCCGCACCTGGACCTACCGCCTGGGGTACGTGCTGCTGGACAAAGAGGTGCCGGAGCACATCCTGGAGCGCAGCGAGGAGCCAATCCTGGAGCCCGAGGAGGAGTACGAGCGGGTGGGCGTGGCCCCCAATGTGGTATTCTCGTGCGGGGGCTTCCTGGACGGGCGCACTCTGGTTCTCTACTACGGCGCTGCTGACCAGGTGCTCTGCGTAGCCTGGGCCGAAATTCCCTGGTAGCGCCCAGGCCCATGTGCCGTGCGCCCCTGGCAGGGGGGCTGTGACGAGGGAGGGCAGGGAATGCGCACGCAGCTTCCGCTGGTCTCGGTGTCGGTGCCCACCTACAACTGCGCCCGCACCCTCCGCCTCTGCCTCCAGAGCGTCGTCCGGCAGGACTACCCCCGCCTCGAGCTGCTGGTGGTGGACAGCTATTCCCGCGACGGCACCGTCGACATCGCCCGCGAGATGGGCGCCCGCGTCCTCTTCTGCGAGGGCAGGCTGCTGGCGGCCCGTATCCTGGGCGTGCGGGAGTCCAGGGGGGAGTTGGTGCTGCTCCTGGACGCCGACCAGGTGCTGAAGCCGAGGGCCATCGCCAGGGCGGTGGAGATGATAGAGCAGGGCTACGACATGCTAGTGCTGGAGGAGGAGTCCTACAACCGTGAATGGCTCGTACCGCGGCTTTACGCCGCATCCAAGGCCATCGTCAACGCCCGCTTCGACACGGAGCAGGGGTTCGACCCCGCTCGCGGCGGCAACCCGCCCCGCTTCTTCCGTCGCGATCTGCTGCTCCGCGCCCTGGAGGCCATACCGCCCCATGTCGTCCCCAGCATCCTGCACTACGACCACGACATAATCTACTACGAGTGCCGACGCCTCTCGCAGCGGGTGGGGCTGCTGCGAGACGCCGTCTGGCACGTCGAACCCGACCTGGGCAAGCTGTTGCGCACCAACCTTCGCTATGGCGCCTCGCTGCGGGCGGTGAAGGCCACCCCCTACTGGGACCTGTTTCTTCGGGAGCGGGAGGGAAGCCTCTGGTTCGGCCGACCGTGGCGGGAGGGGGTGCTGGCCCTGGCCCTGCACCTGCTGCTGAAGGGCACCCAGTGGGTGGGCTACCGCTACGCCTGCCTGCGTGAGGCCTGGGAGAGGCTGAGGGGCCGCCTGTCCATCGGCCGGCAGACGGGTCGCGCCTGAGGGCCGGGCGGCTGTGTTATTATGTTTTCAACTTTTCCCCCTCGGGAGGAGGTGGGTGTGTGCGGACGCTGCTCGTGCCCCTGGATGGAGGCCCCGTGGCCGAGACGGCCCTCCCCTATGCCGAGGCCATCGCCCGCGGTGCCCGCTCGGAGGTGGTCCTGTTGACGGCCGTGGACCGTCAACACAGCAGCGGCGTTCACGAGTGCTGGGGCCTGGGCCAGGAGACGGCCTGGGCCCGCTCGTACCTGGAGGGCAAGCGGCGCTGGCTGGAGTCCCTGGGATTGACCGTGCGGGTGGAGATGGCCTTCGGCCCTGCCGCCCACTGCATCCTCCGCGTTGCTCAGCGACTGGAGGCCCCCCTCATAGTCATGGCCGGTCGGCCGCCGCGGGGGCCGGAGCCGTGGAGCCGCGGCGGCGTCTCCATGCGAGTGGTGGAGGCAGCCGCCTGCCCCGTGCTGCTGGTGAGGGGCGGCGGTGTCGGGTCCCTGGACAGGGTGCTGCTGCCCCTCGACGGCTCCCCCCTTTCCCTGACGGTCCTGCCGCTGGCCCGCGACCTCTGCCTGGCGCTGCGGGCCAGGGCGGTGCTCTTACATGTGGTGGCCCTGGGGGGACTGGCGGCAGCGGCCTATGCGTCTCGTGGCTACCTGGCCGAGTCGCTGACCATTCTCCAGGAGGAGGCCCTGGCCATGCTGGAGGACGTGGCCGAGGACCTCAGGAGCAGCGGCCTGGAAGTGGAGACGCGGGTGGCAGTGGGCCACGCAATCAACCAGACACTGCAGGCTGCGCAGGATACCGGGGCCGGCATCATCGCCCTGTGCAGCCATGGCCGTTCAGGCCAGGGCCGGCCCTTCATGGGCAGCGTGGCCCAGGCAGTGCTGCAGCGGTCGACCATTCCCTGCCTTCTGGTCAAACCGGCCGAGGTGGCGGCCAGCAGCAGCCACTCCTAGGGCTCGGTCCGAGCTGCCAGTTCCCTCGCCCGCCGCAGGCGGTGGGGAGTGTCGATGTCAAAAAAAGACAGTCCGAGAGGGTCGTAGGGTCGGATCTCTCGCGGCGGTAGAGGCCGCACCCTGAGATACGAGAGTAGTGCATGAAGGTTCCTCTCCCCCGCTGCCAGGAGGCGACGGGCCACGGGCAGGCAGGAACGGGCATAGACGGCATGCAGCGGCTGCCAGCGGCCGCGCCAGCGGGGCACCAGAGCCTCGTAGTCCCGTGGCAGGTCCAGCATGTGGGCCAGGAGGGGCGGACAGAGGAAAGGCAGGTCGCAGGCCACCGTCAGCGCGTGGGATGCGGCTACGGTCTCCAGGCCGCCCACCAGGGCTGCGAGGGGGCCCTGCCCCGGGAGGGCGTCCACCGCCCAGCGCACCGGCAGGCCCAGGTGAGCGTAGCGCTCCGGCGCGTCCACGACCACCACCACCTCGGGGCAGAGACGGCTGACTGTCCGGACGACCCGGGCCAGCAGGGGGACCCCGGGCCATAGCTCCAGCAGCGCCTTGTCCTGACCGAGACGCCGGCTCCGACCGCCGGCCAGCACCAGCGCCGCGACCGGTTCCCTCATCCTAGCCCTTCGGGGCGAGACCCAGCCGCTCTTCCAGGAGGTCGGCCAGCTCCCTGACCTGTTCGGCGGAGAAAACGGGGCCGCTCCACCCGGGCGGGCAGGGGCCCACCACCGCCAGCAGGCCCGGGGGAAGGACGGGCGAAGGGTGGCCATGACGGAGCACCAGGACTTTGGGTGCCGGCCCGCCGCCGTAGCCCTCCGTCAGAACCAGATCCAGCCCTTCGCCGGCCAGGGCGGCCACCGAAGACAGGGGCCACTCGTCGCCATCGGCGCGTCGCAGGCACAGAACTCCCGGCGCCGAGAGCACGGTCACCGCGGCGCCTGCCTGGGCCAGCCGGTGGGTATCGCTGCCGGGGGCGTCGGGGAGCAAATCGCGATGATGGGAGTGCTTCACACAGGCCACCCGTCGACCTCGACGGGACAGCTCCCTCACCAGCGCCTCCAGCAGGGCCGTCTTCCCCGCGCCCGAGGGCCCGACCACGCTCACCAGCGGCGGCAGTCCGGCCATGACAGGCCCATGATAGGGCATC
Organism: Dehalococcoidia bacterium; assembly: GCA_025062275.1. Classification (GTDB taxonomy): domain Bacteria; phylum Chloroflexota; class Dehalococcoidia; order SM23-28-2; family HRBIN24; genus HRBIN24. The sequence goes on along the minus strand of JANXAP010000007.1, from coordinate 11,800 downwards.
GGCGGGGCCTGTGGGCCTGTGCTGCCCCTCAGGGCAGCAGCTGGAGGAAGTCGCCGGGGCGGGTATCGGTGCGGACCAGGGTGCCCGCGGGCAGTTCCAGGGCCATGTAGGCCCCCCTTCCCCCGGCCAGCAGGCGGAAGGGAGGCACGCGTGCAAAGGCCCGTAGGACTCGTCCGTCCCGATCCAAAAAGGCCACGTCGATGGCGAACCCCATGAACATGGTATGGACCGAAGAGCAGGGCACGATGAGGAGTGCATGGCCCTCGGGCAGCTCCCGTCGTCCCAACAGGCCCACCAGGCGCGACCAGAAGGTGCGCGCCTCTTCCACACGCTCAGCGAGGACGGTGCCCCGGTTGAGGTTGACGGCCCTCATGGTGGCGTCCGTTCGGCGGCGCTCCGGCCCCTTAGGCTCGCCCTGACAGGCGCTAGCCGAGGCCGTCGCGGAGCTGGCGCATGAGCTGGGCCATCTCCAGGGCGTTGAGGGCCACCTCGTAGCCCTTGTTGCCGCGGGCGCCGCCAGCCCGGTCCAGGGCCTGCTCCCGCGTGTAGCAGGCCAGCACCCCGTGCAGCACCGGCACGCCTGTCTCCAGGGATGCCTGAACCAGGCCGATGGTGGCCCCCTGAGCTACCAGGTCGAAGTGCAGCGTCTCGTGGCGGATGACGCAGCCCAGGGCGATGATGGCGTGATAGCGTCCGCTCTTGCCCAGCTCCCTGGCCACCACCGGCAGCTCCAGGGAACCCGGCACCCAGACCACGTCCACCGCCTCCGGTGGGACGCCGTGCTCCGAGAGGGCCGCCAGGGCGCCGTCCAGCAGCCGTCGGGTGATGTCCTCGTTGAAGCGGGCGACAGCCACGGCGAAGGAGAACCCTTCGCCCCCGCCCCGCCCCTGCCAGACCCTAGCCAAAGACGCCCCCTAGAAGGGCATCTCGATGAGGTGGCCCAGCTTGTCCCGCTTGGCCTCGAGGTAGCGGCGGTTGTAAGGGGTGACGGTGGGCTGGATGGGCACTCGCTCCACGATCTCCAGGCCGTATCCCTCCAGCCCGGCCCTCTTGGCGGGGTTGTTGGTCAGGAGACGCATGCGGCGCACGCCCAGGTCGACCAGGATCTGCATGCCGATGCCGTAGTCGCGTCGGTCGGGCGGGAAGCCCAGGGCCTCGTTGGCCTCCACCGTGTCCAGGCCGTGGGCGTCCTGCAGGGAGTAGGCGCGCACCTTGTTGCACAGGCCTATGCCCCGACCCTCCTGTCGCATGTACAGGAAGACGCCTCGTCCCTCCTGGGCGATGCGCTCCAGCGCCAGCCCCACCTGCTCGCCACAGTCGCAGCGCATGCTGCCAAAGACGTCGCCAGTGACGCACTGGCTGTGGACTCGCACCAGCACCGGCTCCGGCGTGGAGACGTCGCCCATCACCAGGGCCAGGTGCTCGTTGGCGTCCACGGCGCTGCGATAGGCGATGGCGCGAAACTCGCCATAACGGGTGGGCAATCGCGCCTCGGCCACCCGCTCCACCAGCCGCTCCCGCTGCATCCGGTACCGGATGAGCTGGTTGATGGTGATGACCTTGATGCGGTGGCGCTGGGCGAAGCGGCGGATCTGCGGCCAGCGCATCATGCTGCCGTCACGGTTCATCAGCTCGCACAGGACGCCGGCCGGGTAGAGGCCTGCCAGACGACACAGGTCCACCACGGCTTCGGTATGGCCTGCCCGCACCAGCACGCCGCCCTCCCGTGCTCGCAGCGGATAGACGTGGCCGGGCATCACCAGGTCTGCCGGCCGCGTCTTGGGGTCGATCAGGACGCGGATGGTCTGGGCGCGGTCGTGGGCCGAGACGCCGGTGGTGACGTTGTAGCGGGCGTCCACCGACACGGTGAAGGCGGTGCTGTAGCGGGAGGAGTTCTGGTTGACCATCATCGGGATCTGCAGCTCCTCCAGCCGCTCGCCCGTCATGGGCACGCAGATGATGCCGCTGGTGTGGCGCAGCATGAAGGCGATATGCTCCGCCGTAACGAACTGGGCGGCGATGGTCAGGTCGCCCTCGTTCTCCCGGTCTTCGTTGTCCAGGATGATGACGAAGCGGCCCTGCCGGTACTCCTCGATGGCCTCTTCCACCGTGGCCAGGCCCACGATCAGGTCACCCCCGGGGGTCTCGGGCCCTTCTGCCTTTAGCTCCTCGTTCAGCTCCGTGCCTCCCGATAAATCGTTCAGCCTTAGTATAGCGCAAGCTTAGCCAGCAGGAAGCGGCCTTTCCCGCAAGAGCTGGTCCACGTAGCGGGCCAGGATGTCGGTCTCCAGGTTGACGCGCTGGCCGGGCCGTCTCCGCACCAGGTTGGTATGCTCCTGGGTGTAGCGCACCAGGGAGACGGCGAAGGAATCGTCCCAGCGCTGGACCACCGTGAGGGACACCCCGTCCACGGCTATGGGCCCCTTGACGACCACGTAGCGCAGGATCTCCGGGGGGGCGCTGTAGCGGGCGATGACGGCGTCCTCCTCTGGCTGTAGCGACAGCAAGGTCCCGGTGGCCTCCACTACCCCTCTGACCAGGTGGCCCGACAGGCGAGAAAGGGGGGTCAAGGCCCGCTCCAGGTTGACCGGGTCGCCGGGGACGAGATCCGACAGGTTGCTGCGGCGGTACGTCTCGGGCATGACGTGGAAGTGGAGGGACGCGTCGTCCATGTCGGCCACCGTCAGGTCGACGCCGTTGACGGCGATGGAGTCCCCCCTGTGGGTGCCTTCCAGACAGGCGCGGCAGGCGATGCGCAGCCTCCCCCGCTCGGCCTCGAGGACCGTCCCCACTTCCTCGATGATGCCGGTGAAGATGCCCATTCCCTAAGATGACTCCCAGAGGACGTCGCCGCACAGGTCGGGGGGGTGGGGCCGCGAGGCGAAGACCGCATACTCTCGCTTGGACTGCCCGATGGTGGTGCCCTTGCCGTGCCCCGGTAGCACCAGCGTCTCGTCGGGCAGCACGTAGAGCTTCTGGGTGATGGAGGCTATCTCCTGCTGCAGGTCTTGGGGGCTGTTGGAACGCCCCGGCCCGCCCGGGAAGAGGGTATCGCCCGACAGGAGGTAGCGGCCCACCAGGAAACAGCAGCTCCCCGGGGTGTGGCCGGGCGTATGGATCACCCTCAGACGAAGGGAGCCGAACGGCAACTCCTGCCCGTCCTGCAGGTCGCCGTCGCGCCGATCCGCGGGCATGATGACCTCGGCTGGGTGGCACAGGACCGGTGCCCCGGTGGCCCTCTTGATCAGGTCGTAGCTCTGCCAGTGATCGGGATGAGTGTGCGTGAGGACGATGGCCGTCACCCGCAGCCCTTCCAGGGCGGCGAGCACCCGCTCCCCTTCGGCTGGCATGTCTACCAGGATCGCCTCTCCTGCCTGGCGGTCAGCCACCACATAGGCGTTGTTGGCGAAAGGCCCCAGGGGACCGATGCGCAGCAGGCGCAGGGTGCCGTCCTCGTATACCTGCATCGCGTTCCTCCCTATCGGCCCCTATGATACCATTGGCCTGACAGACCTAGGGAGGCAGCAGTGGAGGTCAGGCAGCTCACGGACCACGTGCGGGTGCTGGCGGCGAGCCCTCCCTTCTACATCGGCCCTCTGGCTCCCAACGTCTACCTGGTCGCCGACGGCGATGAGGGGGCGCTGGTGGACAGCGGCTTCGCCGACGAGGCGTCGGTCCAAGCTCGCATAGAATACCTGCGGGGGCTGCCGGGCCTACGCCTGCGCTACATCGTTCTCACCCACCACCATTTCGACCACGCCAGCGGGGCGGCGCGCCTGGCTGAGGCCACCGGCGCACAGGTTCTCCTGCATCCGGACGAGGCCCCGTTCCTGCGCGACTGGGAGGCCGACGCCCCTCAAGACCTGGAAGCGCCCGAGGGCCAGGAGGAGTGGGCACGGCGGGCGCGCGAGTTCCGACAAGAGGCGGCCCGGGCCGCCCAGGGCGCCGCTTTCCTGGCCGACGGCGACGTCCTGCGGGTGGGGTCCCTGACCCTCCAGGCCGTCCATACACCGGGCCACACCATGGGGTCCCTATGTCTCTTGCTGCGGGAGGAGGGCGTCCTTTTCACCGGCGACACAGCCCTGGGCCTGGGCACGGTGGCCGTTTCTCCTCCGCCCCACGGCGACATGGCCCTTTACCTGCAGTCCCTGGAGAGGCTGAAGGGACTGGGGGCCTCGCTGATGCTGCCGGGACACGGCCCGCCAGTGAAGGAGGTCGGTCGCAAGCTGCAGGAACTCGTGGACCACCGCCTGGAGAGGGAGAGGCAGGTGCTGTCGCTGCTGGCCCAGGGCAAGGGGACGGTTATGGAGCTGGTCCGGGCCATATACCCCGAGCTGGACAGGCGCATCCTGGGCATGGCCCGCCGCCAGGTGGAGGCCCACCTGCACAAGCTGATGGCCGAGGGGCGGGTCGTTCGCCAGGGCGAGGGGGCCGAGGCCCGCTACGTCCCTGCCTGACCAGTCCACCGACGAGGGAAGCATGAACGCCGTCGAACAGCTCAAGGACATTTTGCCCGTCACTGCCGAAGTCAACGCGGCCGGCCACCTGGCCATCGGCGGGTGCGATGCCGTGGAGCTGGCCCAGCGCTTCGGCACCCCTCTCTACGTGTTCGACGAGGAGACGCTGCGCCGCATGTGCCGCTCCTTTCGGGAGGAGTTTTCGGCCCGTCACCACGACGTCAGGGTGGTCTATGCCTGCAAGGCCTACATCGGACGTGCCCTGGCAGCCTTGCTGGTGGAGGAGGGGCTTGGGGCCGACGTCGTCTCGGGGGGAGAGCTCGCCTTCCTGGCCTCGGTAGGCTTCCCTCCTGAGGGCATCTACTTCCACGGCAACAACAAGTCGAAGACGGAGCTGCAGGAAGCCCTGGCCTACGGGGTGGGCCAGGTAGTGGTCGACAACTTCTACGAGCTGGACGTGCTGTCGCGCCTCGCGGCCGAGGCGGGGCGGCGGCAGAGGGTGCTGCTGCGGGTCTCGCCCGGCGTCGACCCCCACACCCATGCCAAGACCACCACCGGCGTCCTGGACAGCAAGTTCGGCTTCCCCATCGCCACGGGTCAGGCCGAGGAGGCGGTCAGGCGAGCTCTGGCCTCGTCCTCGCTGGAGCTGGCGGGGCTCCACTTCCATCTCGGCTCGCCTATCTTCGAGCTGGACCCCTATCGGGAGGCCATCGCCATCGTCCTGGCCTTCGCTGCCGAGATGAGCGCCCGTCACGGGTTGGAGCTGAGGGAGCTGAGCGTGGGGGGCGGCTTCGCCGTCCAGTACCTTCCCCAGGAGCCGCCGCCTTCGGTGGGAGAGTACGCCGAGGCCATCGTCTCCTGCCTGAGGGCGGAGTGCCACGGCCGTGGTCTGCCTTTGCCGAGGCTTTCGGTGGAGCCGGGGCGGGCCATCGTCGCCCGGGCAGGGGTAGCCCTTTACACCGTGGGCGCCTGGAAGGACGTCCCGGGCGTCAGGCGCTACGTCTCGGTGGATGGGGGCATGGCCGACAACATCCGTCCTGCCCTCTACGGCGCCCGCTACTCGGCCCTGGTGGCCAACCGCCCGCTGGACGGTCGTCGCGAGCGGGTGACGGTGGCCGGCAAGTTCTGCGAGTCGGGCGACGTTCTGCTCTGGGACGTGGAGCTTCCGCCCCTGGAGCCGGGCGACCTGCTGGCGGTTCCCGCCGCCGGCGCTTACGCTCCGGCCATGGCGAGCAACTACAACGCCGCCCCGCGCCCGGCCATCGTCTTCGTGCGCAACGGCGAGGCCAGGCTGGTGCGCCGCCGCGAGACCTACGAAGACCTGATGCGCTGCGAGCTGTGGCCGCAGGAGTGAGGGACTGGGGCCTGATAGGCCAGGGACAGGCGGTGCGGGCCCTGGCCACTGCCCTGGAGCGGGGGCGGCTGTCCCATGCCTACCTGCTGGTGGGGCCGCCCCATGTGGGCAAGGGTACCCTGGCCCTGCGGCTGGCCCAGGCCCTCAACTGCCTGGCATCCGTGCAGGAGCGCCCCTGCCTGGCCTGCCGGCAGTGCCGTCGCATCGAGGGACGCCTGCATGCCGACCTCCACCTGCTTACAGTGGAGCCGCCCCACCGCGAGATCCGTATCGCCCAGGTCAGAGAGCTGGAGCGAGCCCTGGCCTTGAAGCCCTTCGAGGGCCGCGTGCGGGTAGCCATCGTGGACCCGGCGGATGCCATGAACCTGGAGGCCCAGAACGCCTTCCTGAAGACGCTGGAAGAGCCGCCTCCCGACACGGTCTTGGTGCTGGTGACCGCGCGGGAGGCAGCCCTCCTGCCCACCATTCGCTCTCGCTGCCGGCGGACGGCCCTGGGGACGGCCCCGGTCGACGAGCTGGCCCGCGCGCTGGCGGGTCACGGCCTATCGACGGACGAGGCCGAGCGGATAGCCCGCTGGAGCGAGGGAAGGCCGGGGCTGGCCCTCTCGCTGGCCGGCGATTCTGAGCTGCGCCGTCAACGGGAGGAAGAGGTGGACCGGGCCATGTCGCTGGCGCAGATGCCGCTGCCCCGGCGCCTGGCCCTGGCCGAGGAGCTGGCCCAGCTCCTGAGCGCCAACGACCGGGGCCGCGAGGAAGGGGCGCCGCCCGCTCCCGCTGCCCCTTTCGGCGAGCGGCTGTGGCGGGTGTTGGACGTCTGGCAGTCAGTGTGGCGCGATGTCCTCCTGACGGCCATGGGGGAGGATGCGGGCCTCGTTCACCGCGAGCGAGTGGAGGAGATGCGGGCCCTGGCCGCCCAGGTGCCGCCGCACCAGGTGGCCGCCTTCCTGCGCGCCCTGTGGGATGCCCGCCGCTACCTGGAGGAGAACGTCAGCCCTCGCCTGGTCCTGGAGGACATGCTGCTGACGGCGCCCCAGGCTGCCGCTACCGTTGTCTGAGGGGGGGCGCTGTGTTACCCTTGTTCCTCGGCTGAAGAGGGAATTCCCCCAGCCGCACCCCCGCCAGAGCGTCTGATTCGGAGGAGGAGGATGCACCTGGTCATCGACGGTTTGGGCGGCGACCCCCAGCTCCTGGCCGATGCCTCCCTGGTCCAGGAGATGCTGGAAGTCTACCCCGACATGCTGGGCATGAACAAGATATGCCCGCCGGTGGTGGTCCGCTATCAGGGGCCGGTGCCCGAGGACTGGGGCATCTCCGGCGTGGTCATGATCGCCGAGAGCCACATCGCCATTCACACCTTCCCCGAGCGGGGCATGATCTGGGCCGATATCTTCTCCTGTCGCCCCTTCGAGGCCGGGCCGGTGCTGGAAGACCTGCGCCGACGCTTCGACCTGAAAGAACTGGATGTCCAGGAGCTGAGGCGGGGCCTGGAATACCTGCAGCCGTCGCCTCAGCGGCAGACGATATCGGGGTAGGCTGCCAGTCGCTCTTCGATCTGGCGCCGTTCCGGGACGCCTGCTACACCTTCAGCCTCCACCACCAGCGACGCGGCGGCCGAGGCAAAGCGCGCCGCCTCCCCGATTTGGGCCCCTTCGTGGACCGCGATGAGGAAGGCAGCGGCGAAGACGTCGCCGGCGCCTGTGGGGTCTACCGTCCGGGCCGGAAAGGCATCGATACGGCACCATTGGCCCCGATAGCAGATCTCCGCCCCCTTCTCGCCGCGGGTGAAGGCCACCAGCGGCACCTTTCGCGACCACTGCTCCAGCACGGCAGGGGCCTCGTGGGGCGCCAGGTCCTCGTCCGAGACGAAGACGGCCCACGCGTGCTCCAGGACTGACTCTGCATCCCAGCAGTGAGCGCTACGGGGGTGGACGATGCCGTCGGGCCCCACCTCCCGCAACCATCCCTGGGCGCAGGCCCCCAGGAGACGTCCGGCGAAGAGGGAGGCCATGGCCGGCGGCACCTCGCTCGCGACAGGCCCCAGCAGCACCGCCTCGCAGCCCAGCAACTCGGGCGGCACCAGCTCCGGCCCCAGCTCGGGGGCGCGGGAGAGGACCGACTGCCGTCGCCGACCCCCCTCGTAGACGTTGCGTATGCGGGTCGAGACCAGGGCCGGCACCCTCAACAGATGTATGCCCGCCATTTCAGGGGGGTCGCTGGGCCCGGCCGTGAGGACGAAGGTCTCCCATCCCAGTCGGTGTGCCAGCAGGCCGGCATAGGCAGCAGTGCCGCCCAGGCGATAGCCCCCGGGCACCGCGTCCTCTACCAGGTGCCCTACCACCAGGAAGCGGGGCATCCCTCAGGGCCGGCGGCCGGGTCCACCGCGGGAGCGACGGCGAGGGGAGATCATGACCTTGCGGTCCTCGCCGTTGCCGATGCTGGAGGTGACCACCTCGGGGTCGTTGGCCAGGGCCAGGTGGACGATGCGACGCTCGGCCGCTGGCATGGGCTCCAGGGTGACGGGGCGTCCCGTCTGCTTGACTCGCTGGGCGAGGCGCTGGGCCAGCCCCTTCAGGGCCTCCTCCCGTCGCCGTTTGTAGCCCTCCACGTCCACCGTCACCACCACGCGGCTGCCGAACTGGCGGTTGATCATGACGTTCAGGATGTACTGGAGGGCAGCCAGAGTAGAGCCGCGACGGCCGATGAGGATGCCCAGGTCCTCGCCGCGGATGTCCAGGACGGCGCTCGCCCGCCCCAGCCCATCGCCTGGCGTCTCGGGGGGCCGGACGGAGACCTCGGCCTCCAGGCTCAGGCAGCGCAGCATCTGGCGCAGGTATTCGGCGGCCTGGGCCACCTCGGCGGCGTCGACGCCCTTGACCACCACCCCCTCTTCCTCCTCTTCCTCGTCGACAGGGACGAAGGAGGGGCGCTCCTCCCGTGCGAGGGAGGGGAGCCGGCCGGGCTCCAGGGGGGTGACCCTCACCCTGGCCTCCTCGCCGCCGAGTCCGAAGATGCCGGGGCGGCCGGTGGTCAGCACCTCGATGTGCACCTGGTCACGCTCCAGCCCCAGGAGAGCGAGGGCCTTCTCGATGGCCTCGTCCAGAGTCCTACCGCTTGCCTCGACGCCTTCGTTCATGGTCCCCCCTTCGGCTCGATGTGGGCCTGCCCGCGCCGCGGGCGGTGGCGGCGGGCTCTGGGAAGGGTAGCAGTACCCGCCGCCAGTCTATCCCACGCTTCCCATACACGAAGTAGCTTATACCAACTGAGATGACGTTGCTAACGAGCCAGTATAGACCCAGGCCGCTGGGGACTGCCAGCGTGAACCAGACGAACATGAGCGGCATCATCAGGTTCAGCGTCTGGTTCATCTGCTGCTGCTCCGGGGTGGTAGCTGTGCTGCCGGCGGTGGAGACCTTTTGCTGCAGGTATGTGGTCACCCCTACCAGGATGGGAAGGACGAAGGTGGCATCCGGCCGACCCAGGTTGAGCCACAGAAAGTGCTGCTCTAGGGGTATGGCGCTGTAGAGATAGGACCAGGGATAGAGGTGCTGCGAGAGGTCCACCACAGCCTCCGGCACCCCTCCCACCAGCACTATCAGGGCGCGGTAGAGGGCGATCCATACCGGAAACTGGATGAGCATCGGCATTAGACAGCCCAGCGGGTTGACCCCTGCCTCCTGATAGAGCTTCATCAGCTCTTCCTGACGGCGCTTGGGGTCCTTGTATTTCTTCTGGATCTCCTGCACCCGCGGCTGAATGGCCGACATGGCCTTGGTGGACTGGAACTGGCGGATGGTGAGGGGCAGGGTGACGAGCCGCATGAAGAGGGTGAAGAAGATGATGGCCAGCCCGAACTGTCCCAACAGCACGTTGTTGAACAGGACCAGGAAGTTGATGAGGGGATCTACGAACAGGGTATGCCACGGGTCACGCCCGACCTGGGCCGTGGCGAATACCGCTACGAACACCAGCGCCAGCAGCAACAGGTACAGGCGCCTGCCGAGGGCACCCGCGGGTCCAACGGTGGTGGGCCTGTTCCTGTCCGTCATGGCCTAGGCAGGTCCAGGCGTTGCACCTGCCCGCTGTCGGGGTCCAGTCGAAAGACGTTGCCGTCGTGGGCCACGATCAGCACCTGGTCATCGACGGGCGTCGGGTCGGCGAGGACTCTGCGCAGCAGGTCCTGTCGGCCCCAGGCCTCGCTGCCGGTTGCAGCGTCCAGCCCGTAGACCACCCCCTCCCTGTCCACCACCACCAGCACCTGCCCCATCAACAGGGGCCGTGCCCGCACAGGGTTCTGGGCGGCAAAGGTCCAGAGGACGGAGCCGTCGGCAAGGGACAGGGCGTAGACGGTGCCGTCCAGGTTGGGCGCGTAGACCACATCGCCGACCACCAGGGGCTCGGCCCAGAACCAGTTGTCGGCACGGGGAGGGCTCGGCCACTTCAGCCTGCGGGAGCTCACGTCCACAGCATAAAGCCTGCGGTCCACGGCGCCAACGACGATGGTGTCGTCGGCCAGGACGGGGTTGGATACCAGCCCTGCGCCGACGTCCACCTCCCACAGCTTGCGGCCCGAAATGGCGTCCAGGGCGTAGAGCTTGCCGTCCATGGAGGCGACGTAAAGGGTGTTGCCGTCCAGGAGGGGCCTCGCCCAAATGCTGCCATCGGTGCGGAAGGGCCAACCGGGGCGCAGGGTGCCGTCGCGACTGTCGAGGGCATAGACGCGCCCGTCGTCGGAGGCGGCATAGACGGTGCCGCTGCTCTCGTCCAGGGCCAAGGGGGCGATGATGGGGCCATCGGTCTTGAAACGCCAGCGCAGGCCGCCCTGGGCCCTGTCCACGGCGTAGACGTTCCCGTCGTAGCCGCCGAAGTAGACGGCATCGGCGGTGGCCACCGGACCACCGTATATGGCCTGGGGCCGCACTTTGCTGTCGTTCTGTCCCGGAAAGCGCCATAGGAATCGCCAGCTGCCCACCTCGTAGGCCGAAAGGCGCCCGGCCTCCAGGCTCACGTAGAGCTGGCCCTGGCTCACCACCGGTGAGGCCCAGCCCCTGGGGGTGGCGGCAGCGGCGCAGGCTGTGGCCAGCAGGGACAGGCCGGCCAGGAGGGCCATCATCGCCCACAGCCGGCGGCCGTTGGCGGCCCTGGGAGCGGTCTCAGGGGACAGGATCGTAACCACCGGGGTGAAAGGGGTGACAGCGGGCCAGCCGCCAGAGGGTGAGGATACCGCCCTTGAGCAGCCCGTGCCGCTGGATGGCCTCATAGCTGTATTGCGAGCAGGACGGGAAGAAGCGACAGGCGGGAGGCCTGGCCGGGGATACCCGCTCCTGGTAGAAGCGGATGAGGCTCAGGGCTGCCGATTTCATGCCTCTCTCCCCGGTTCCTGAGGCGAGAGGACCCCCGCCCGCGCCAGGAGATGTCGGGCTGCCTGCTCTATCTGCCAGTAGTCGGCCGCCGCTGCTGGTGGTCGCAGCACGAACACGAAGTCCCAGCCGGGGGCCAGGGGCAGGCGACGCACCGCCTCCCGCAGGCGTCGCTTGGTGCGGTTGCGGACGGTGGCCTTTCCGAGCCGTTTTCCGGTCACCAGCCCCATGCGGGAGTAGGGCAGGCCATTGGGTAACGTGCGCAGCACCATGAGTTCGTGACGGTAGATACGGCCCCGGCGGAAGACCTGATCGAAGGCCTTGCGGCCGTGGAGCCGCAGGAGCTTGCCCACGGCCCCCTCAGACGGTGAGCCGCCACCTCCCCTTGAGGCGGCGCCGCTTGAGGACGAGGCGACCCCCCTTGGTGGCCATCCGGGCCAGGAAGCCGTGCTTGCGCTTTCGACGCAGGTTCTTGGGCTGATAGGTGCGCTTGGGCAAGGTCTCCTCCCCGCCCGCTGCGGGCCTCCCGAAGCATGGCTCATTATACCTGCCCCGTAATGGAGGGTCAAACTTCTGGGCGGGGCCTCGGAAGGGTCTCGAGGCTGGCGGAGGGGGTGGGATTCGAACCCACG